>JAHILE010000023.1 GCA_018897155.1 Nanoarchaeota archaeon
ATTTCGTTAATCCGCATATGAGCTTGAAAGGAAAAACGCCTGCTGAAGAAGCTGAAATACATTTGAAATTAGGGCGAATGAAGTTGTTGAATTTGATTGCTTATGTTGTTAATATGGATGACGATAGTTAGATAGTATCTCGCGATACTCAAAAATATAAAGCTGCGCGAATTAATTCAGTAAAGTTGAACGTATCTTGTGATATCCATGATTGAAGAAAGCACACTTTTATCGATAAGGGCTGCGGAAAAAAAGGCGGTCGAAATGCGCGTAGAAGCCGAAAAAAGCAGCCAGAAAGCGATTGAGGCTGCACAGAAAAAGGCGATGGAAATCATTTCATCTTCTGAAATCGAGATTGAGCGAAAGAATTCAGCCTCTTTGAAAAAGTTCTCCGACGACTTGAAAAAGCGCAAGGAAGAAGTAACTTCCAAAGGCGCCGCAGAAAGCGAGAAACTAAACTTTGCAGGTGAGAAAAAACTGCCGAAAGCAGTTGATTTTTTGCTCGCAGAATTCCGGAAAGAAATTGAAAAGTAATCTTTCTTCTAATTGAATATATGTGATTTGATGCTTAAGCCGAAAAAAATGTGCAGACTTTCCGTAGTCGGTTCAAAATCAGTAATGAAGGAATCGATAAATATTCTTCATAGCATGGCGCTTCTACATATTGATGAATTCGGGGGGTTTGCGGTTGCAGATGGCGAGAATGCTATTGAAATTGGCGCGCCAATGCTAGAATCAGAATCTGTTTCAGCATCGCTTATCAAAGTCCGCTCGATGGTCTCCCATCTTCCGAAAATTTCGGAAAAGCGCACAAAAAATCTTCCGGCAGCTGCAGGGAAAATAGACCCAAAGACTCTTAAGCGGTTGGACTCAGAAATAAAGGTGTGTATAGATGCGCTTAAGTCTGTTGAAGATGAAAAAAGCAGAATCAATGCGAGACTTGTTGAATTGAAGCCGTTTGCGGCATCAACACTTAAGCTTGAAAGTTTTGGCGAATATAATTCTCTTGCCGTTTTTGTCGGATATATTTCCGGAAAAAAAGCTTCGGTTATTGATGAATTGAAAAGCGCATCACAGAAAAAATTCCCGAAAAGCAGCATTATTTTATGGAATTCTGACGGAAAGAACGTTGCCGCATTCTTTGTGAATTCGGAAAAAAAGGATGACGCGCGTGACTTTCTTTCAGGATACGGATACTCCGAGATAAATACCGCGCCGCTAAAAGGGCTGCACGGGCATTCATCAGATATTGTCCGCGAATTAGAGCAGAGCAAAAAAAAGCTTGAAGACAAAAGAGCGAAAATAAATTCAGAACTGGCAAAAATCAGCGAAAGCTGGCTGTTTTTGGCGGAAAAAAAAGAATCTGAGCTTGTCTCGGAGTCTGAAAAAGCCCAAGCTCCGCTGAAATTTGCCACAACAAAAAATGCTTTCATTGTCGAGGGGTGGATCCCTGAAGAAAAGTGTACTGAAGCTAAAAACCGGCTTGTCGCGGCGACAAAAAACCGCGTCCATATTGAAGAGTCAAAACACGTGCATGACGCCCCTATTTTACTTGACAATCCTAAGCCCGTACAGCCATTTGAGTTTTTCATGAACCTTTACGCGCTTCCAAAATATCTTGAAGTAGATCCCACGTCTTTTATGTTTCTCACATTTCCGCTATTTTTTGGCATGATGCTTGGCGATATCGGCTACGGCATTGTTTGCCTTGCGTTATTCATGTTCCTCAAATCCAAATTCAAAACCGGGGAAATGAAGGCTCTTTTAAACATCATGATTATTTCAGCAATTTCAAGCACGGCTTTCGGATTTGTATTCGGCGAGTTTTTCGGCGAGGAGGAAGTTGCAGGGTATGCGCTTCCGCACCTGATAAGCAGAATTCACAGCGTTAATGAGATGATGTTGATAACTGCGGCAATGGGCGTTATCCACATAAATATAGGCTTTATTGTCGGGTTTTTCAATAAGCTGCAACACGGGTTCGTTCACGCATTTCTTGAGAAGGGCTCCTGGATTGTTCTTGAAATCGGAATTGCGATTATTGTAGCATCATCTTTGGGCTATGTTTCGGTAAGCGCATCTATCGGATATGCTCTTGCGATTATTGCAATAATTATGCTTTTTAAAGGAGAGGGAATAAAAGGGATTATTGAAATTCCGGCACTGCTTAGCAATTCGCTATCTTATGCGCGTATTATGGCTGTCGGCCTTGCATCGGCAAGCCTTGCTCTGGTTGTCAATGAATTTGCGTTTGAGATGTTTCATGCTGGCGGATTTATGACGGTTCTTGGCGTGTTTGTTTTGCTTGTGGGGCATGCGATAAATATCGCGCTTGGCATCTTGGGGCCGTTTTTGCATTCTTTGAGATTGCATTATGTTGAATTTTTTACAAAGTTTTTTGAGGGCGGCGGCAAACGATACAGGCCCTTTGGCGAAAAGTAAGCAAAAATGGCAAAAAAGGCATTAATAAAGAATTAATAATTAATCTCTCAAAGAGATTGAGATAAAATACTAAAATGTGATAACTTATGGCAGACGTAGGATTAATAGCAATTGGTGCAGGATTGGCAATAGGATTGTCAGCACTTGCATCGGCAATAGCAGAAAAAGACATCGGTACAGCCGCAGTAGGCGCAATGGCAGAGAAAGAAGAACTTTTCGGAAAGGCTTTGATTTTGACAGTCATTCCTGAAACACTCGTTATATTCGGGCTTGTTGTGGCGCTCCAGATTATCGCGCTTGCTAAGGTTTAATCTCGACTATTTTCTGTCCATTCAGGCAGATATAGTGGATTAGAAAAACATTGCGTGATAATATGGGTCTTGAAGAAGTAGTAAAGGATATTCTTGATGCGGCGAAGGTCGACTCGGCAAAAATAGCCAAAGAAAGAAACGAAAAGATAGCTGAGATAATCAAGAAAGCGGAAGCCGAAGTTCTGATAAAAGAGCAGCGCGCCCGAGAAGATCTCCAACGGGTCAAGGATTCCGAGGAGCGAAAGGAGCTGTCTGATGCTGCGCTTATGTCTAAGAAAGCGCTTCAGAATGTTAAAAAGGAGCTTATAGAAAGCGCATATACCGGCTTAAAAGGTAAATCTGCGGACATTCCGGAACGCGAGCGCGCAAAAATTCTGAAAACGCTTTTTGCAAAATGCGCGAAAGAAGTAAGTGACATTGGAAAGGTCTATGTGGCTAGAAAGGATGTCCGGCTTGCAAACGATGTTGTTCGGCCGGCAAAAATTTCTGTTCTTACTGAAAACATAATCGGCGGAATAATCGCTGAAAGCAGGGACGGAAAATTCCGCGTGGACTATTCCTTTGACAGATTTATCGAACTCATAAAAGAGACGCGCACAAAAGAGCTTTCGAATATTCTTTTTTAGACGGGTGTGAAATGGTGGTCTTATCATAAAAACTGAAAAAATATTGAAGCTTGGAACATATCCTTATGTTGCTACGCGAGTCAGGGTTATGAAGACAGAGCTTGTTGATAAACAGAACTACCAGAAGCTTATGAAGATGAGTGTGAATGAAATAGTTCAGTTTCTTCAGCAGACAACCTATAAAAAAGAAGTCAATGCGCTTGGAATGAAATATTCGGGAATCGAGCTGCTTGAAGCCGCTCTTAACATAAACTCTGCCAATACTTATGAAAAGATACTGGCTATGTCCTCGCGCGAGATGAAGGAAGTAGTCGGCGTTCTTCTAAAGCGCTTTGAGACTAACAACATAAAGAATATAATTCGCGGGAAATTCGCCGGCGCGACAAGCGAAGAAATTTCAGCATCGCTGATTCCTGTGAACGGGACTGATCTGGACACGCTGACAGGGCTTCTTAAAAAAGAAAAAATCGCAGATATACTTCTTGCGCTCAATCCTTCGGTAGAGTTAAAGGAATCTTTACAGGAATTTGAGAAAACCGGCAAAATTTCGGCAATTGAGAATGCACTTGACCATGAGCTTTACACAGAGCTTTCAAATCTTGCGAAAAGAATTCCAAAAGAAGGAAAGCTTCTTTCGCAATTCATGAAAACCGAGATAGATAATGTAAATATCAGGATACTTCTTAGGCTCAAAAGCGCAGGGGTAGAAAGTCCGGAAATAGTGAGGCACCTGAATCTTGAAGGCCATAAGCTATCGAAAAAGATGCTTGTTGATCTTGCGAACTCGCAGGACCTTGTGACACTTATCGAGCGCCTTGAAAAATCACCTTACTCTAATGTACTTTCGCGCGGCATAAAAAAATACCGCGAAACAGGAACTCTTGCAGTTATGGAGACCGAGCTTTCAAAAAACCTGCTTGCTCAGGCAGATTTATTTTTGCACCAGCACCCTATTTCAATCGGGCCGATTATCGGTTTTTCAATAGCAAAAGAGGCCGAGGTGCGCAACTTGAGAATGATAGCGCAGGCGCGCCACCGCGGCTTGCCGGAATCGTTTATGGAAGAAATGCTGGCGATTTAATAATTGGGTATTTTAACCCAATGCATAATATGATGGTTAAAAATCCGTTCGCGATGCTTTAGGAACCATGAAGAGCATCGCTCTCGGCTTTTCAATCCAAGTTAGTGGGGAATGATTGAAAATGAGTTTTGAAATAGCAGTTATCGGAGACAACGATTTTACCCTCGGCTTTAGGCTTGCTGGGATAAAAAAATCGTTCGACATCAAAAAGATGCCGATAAAGGAAGCGGTTGCTGATAAAAGCATAGGCATAATTATATTGAATGATGTTGATGTGCGCGCCCTTCCCACCCATATTCAGGATAGCGTACGCAATTCAGTATCGCCGGTTGCTGTTGTAATATCAGATGACGGCGGCGCGGAAGAAAATTTGCGCAAGCTGATAAAGAAGTCGATTGGAATTGATTTGAGGAAGTAATGCGGTTTCTCTTTTTCTTTTCAAAAAAGAAAAAGAGACAAATCATGACACTTCGTGTCAAGCTTTTGAATCCTATGACGATTGTCAATGGTTCAAAATCCGGGTAGAGAATAAGAAAAAAGCGGCATTTTCGGGCCCGAAAGAGACCGAAAAGCTTGAAAATTCGCAAGAATTTTCAAGATTCGCTTCGTGAAGCCGCAAAAGATATTATTTATAGATTAGGTAATTCAATATAATCGGTGTGTTTGATATGAAAACGCTTGAAGAGATAAAAAAGATTCTGGCAGTCCATAAAGAAGAATTGCGCGAGAAATTCAAAGTCCTCGAAATCGGCGTTTTTGGCTCTTACGCTAAAGGAGAGCAGAAAAAACAAAGCGATTTGGATATTTTAGTCGAGTTTTATGAGCCTGTCGGGCTTTTCCGGTTTATCGAGCTTGAGGAGCATCTTGAAAAACTGCTCAATGCAAAAATTGATTTGGTATCAAAAAAAGCATTGAAGCCGCATATAGGGGAACATATATTAAAAGAGGTTGTATATGCGTGAACAAGATAGAGATTTTCGGGATTATGTAGAAGATATTTTGAATTCGGTAATCGAAATAGAGCAATTTATCGGCGATATGGAATTTGAGGCTTTTGCAGAAGACAAGAAAACAATAAACGCAGTCATAAGAAGTATTGAAGTAATCGGCGAGGCAGCCAAAAAAATTCCAGAGCAGATAAAAGAAAAATATCCTGAAATTCCTTGGCGAAAAATGGCTGGAATGCGCGACAAGATGATACACGAGTATTTTGGCGTAGATATTGAAAGTTTATGGATTACTGCAACAGAAGATATTCCTGCGATTAAGCCGCTGGTTCAGAAGATGTTGAAGAATTTGGAGAAATAATAACTAAAGCGCGTATCCTGTGAAAGAGAAGTTACGCAAGTGGATTACGTGATTTTATGGATAAACTTGTAATTGATGATTCATTCATAAGTAAGTGGCACCCGAAATATGATGAATCAGAAGATGATGAAAAAGAATATTGCGATCTCGTTGCCAAAGTTTCAGAGGAATTATCTAAAAGCGATACCTTATCCGAAGAAGTATTCATAGGTATATTGAACTGGAAATCACCGCGCGTAAAAGGTAAAATACTAGATGATTTTAACTATTATGCAAAAGGCATTAAACAAGCTATAAACGCACCAGAAAATCAAAAAATAGAAATTTTAGATGATTTGTATGGGATTGGTATTCCTGTAGCATCAACAATATTGCACATTATCTATCCAAAAATATATCCTATTGTGGACTTTAGAACAGTTACCGTTTTTAAATGGTCGGGGTATTTTAATAAAAAAATGCATTTTTATCGTAACACTAATAAAGGATATGATGTTTTTCGCGCTACAATAAGAGACATCTCTAATCAAAATCCTAACTGGAATTTGCGCCAAATTGATAGAGCATTGTTCGCATACCATAAAACGAATGCTCATTTATTCGGACGAGAAAGTAGTTGTTAACTATCAAAATGGTTTAATTGTTTGTGATAAATATGCATTCAGGATATGTTGTTGGTGGAATTGTTCTAATACTTTTTGAGACGATCGTATTAGGAACATTTGGGATTTTCGGCGTATTTGGCATTATTCTTATATTGGGAGGATTAATAGGCGACTCCGAAGAAACAAATCAATTAAAACAATTAAGAGAAGAACTAAAATCATTAAAACATCCTTTAAAATCGTCGAAAACTTCTGATAGACAAGAACAATCTGTAAAGGAAGAATATGTTGAAGAAGAAAATTCTTCAATCATGAATCAGATTGGTTTAGATCGACAATTCTTTATTTCTTTGAAGAAAGTTTTGTTTGTGGTGGTTATTGTAGTGATTTTGGGAGTGATATTCAGTTTGTTTCCATCCACAAGCGTGAATGAAACAAAGGAGTATGGAAGCGGGCCTTCGACATCTTCTATTGAAACATTATCAACGAGATGTGCGACAGTAAAAGTAACATGTAATGAAATACTTGGGAATTATGCAAGTCTTAAATTGCGTGAAGATGACTATACAAGACAAGGGATGAAAGCAGATTATGATAAATTAATAAGAGGTTATGAAGACGATTTATTTCCAAAATGTAAAGAACAATTGAGTGGATGTAATTAATAAAATGGCGCGTCTATTGAATTTGGTTAGTGGAAGAGGTAGAAACATTGAAAAAATCATCTTGCAGAAATAAAACATTCTAAACGCAGGTAGTGGATATGCAGACAAAAATATTTGAAATAGGCGATCTGAAGAAAGGGGATAGTGTGACTTGGAATTATAAATTTTTTCAAATAAACATCACCGAAGAAAATGTGTCGTTCTTTCCGCCATTAAAAGAAGAATTCAAAATACGGCTAAAATTTCCAAAAGGTAAAGCAACAAATGTAAATGGAAAGGAATACGTGGATGGCACTTTTTTGACCAGAGTTGTCAATGACCAACATAATAGATTTGGAAAAGGTACTGTGAATGCAATTTGCGCTATTTGGGCAGATAGTAGAACTAAAGATGGACTTCTTATCGCATGGCTAAAGGAGCATGGTTTGAAGGCGGGAGATAAAGTAAAAATAACAATATTGAATAATAACTTATATTTATTAGAGACTTATTTGATTTAAA
The DNA here is from genome assembly GCA_018897155.1 of Nanoarchaeota archaeon. Classification (NCBI taxonomy): domain Archaea; kingdom Nanobdellati; phylum Nanobdellota; species Nanobdellota archaeon. The sequence continues at coordinate 7,540 of JAHILE010000023.1, forward strand.
TGATTACGGTGTTAAAAATGCCAAAAAAAACAGAAGTTAAAGAAGAAAAATCAAGCTTAAAAGCGTCAAATACAACTGCAACAGCTGCTGCCGGTAAAAGCAAAGGTATGGGCGAAATCTATCGTATAGCAGGCCCTGTTGTAGTTGCAACAGGAATCGCTGCAAGGATGTATGACGTCGTGCGCGTCGGAAACGAGCGCATAATGGGTGAAATCATCCAGATAAACGGAGATCGCGCAACAATTCAGGTTTACGAAGACACAAGCGGAATAACGCCGGGCGAGCCGGTTGAGACAACCGGAAAATCACTTTCTGTTGAGCTAGGTCCCGGTCTTCTTACTTCAATTTACGACGGAATACAGCGGCCTCTTGAAGTCTTGCAGGACAAGATGGGGGATTTTATCAAGCGAGGCGTTGATGCGCCGGGCCTTGATCATGCGAAAAAATGGGACTTTAAAGCAACTGCAAAAAAAGGCGATGAAGTGAAATTCGGCGATGTCATCGGAACAGTTGAAGAGACAGAAGGATTTACGCATAGGATAATGGTTCCAAAGGGCGTGTCAGGAAAAATCAAGGAAATCAAAAGCGGAAAATACACAATTGAAGAAGCAATCGCGATTCTTGATTCCGGCGCGAAAATCGCAATGCTCCAGAAATGGCCCATCAGAGTTCCAAGAGCTGTCAAAGAAAAACACATGCCTTTTGCGCCTCTTGTTACAGGACAGCGCGTTTTTGACGGCTTGTTCCCTCTTGCAAAAGGAGGCACTGCGGCAATTCCCGGGCCTTTTGGCGCAGGAAAAACAGTGTCTCAGCAGCAGCTTGCAAAATGGTCTGACGCAGATATCATAGTTTATGTCGGATGCGGAGAGCGAGGAAATGAAATGACTGAAGTTCTTACAGAATTTCCGCACTTAACCGACCCAAAGACTGGAAGACCGCTGATGAATAGAACTGTCTTAATCGCAAACACATCAAATATGCCTGTGGCTGCGCGAGAAGCATCCGTATATACTGGGGTCACAATCGCAGAATACTACCGAGACATGGGCTATTCTGTCGCACTGATGGCCGACTCAACTTCCAGATGGGCGGAAGCTATGCGAGAAATCTCATCCCGCCTTGAGGAAATGCCCGGAGAAGAAGGCTATCCTGCATATTTGTCAACACGGCTTGCGGAATTCTACGAGAGGGCTGGAGTTGTGACACCTTTAGGCGTAAAGACTCAGGGGTCTGTCACAATCATTGGCGCAGTTTCACCTCCTGGAGGAGACTTTTCAGAACCGGTAACTCAAAACACGCTTCGAGTAACAAAATGTTTCTGGGCGCTTGATGCAAAGCTTGCGCAAAGAAGGCACTTTCCGTCAATAAACTGGATAACTTCTTATAGTTTATATCTTGAAAGCCTTGAGCCGTGGTTCGCTAAAAACGTTGCTCCTGACTGGAATGAATTAATCGCTCGCGTAATGAAAATCTTGCAGGAAGAGGATAAGCTCCAGGAAATTGTGCAATTGGTAGGAAGCGATGCATTGCCGGATAGGGAGCAATTGACTCTTGAAGTCGCAAGAATGATTCGGGAATTTTTCCTGCAGCAGAACGCGTTCCATGACGTTGACACATTCTGCCCGCTTGACAAATCTTATCTTCTTTTGAAGACGATTCTGCACTACAACGACATTGCAAAATCAACGCTTGAGTCCGGAATTCCTCTTTCATTGATTCTTGCGACAAAGGCAAAGGACAGCATTTCGAATGTCAAGTTTGAGAAGGATTACAAGAAACTCCTTGCAGACATAACAAAGCAGATGGATTCGGAGTTTAAGGGATTGAAGGCTTAGTTTAATCCGTCAAATGTCTGAATGTGTGTAGGCGACCTTGAACAAGTAAGAAAAGACTGGTGTCACTCATCTCTTTTCTTAAGATACTTTAGCTCCCTGTCGACATCTTCTTGTAAACAAGGCTCTATAGAATCATAGATATCGTCAATGATACGGTTTAGTACATCCAGATTACTAAATTCATTTACTTTGAATATCTGTTTAAGCACGTCTTTATCCACTGAAATGTCATTTTCGAATAGCTTACCATATCGCCATATTTCTCTTTTATCTACAAGATAAATTTCGATTAAAAGAGTCTTGAACTGTCTTTTTGAAGATTTCATTCGGTATAGAAAATCATAAAGATACAGTTGAATCAGTGCTTTTCTTAGTGTTTTTTCAATGTTTTTTGAAGTTGTCAATTTAAACTCATATATTGCTTCGGTTGAGAGTAAGTCATATTGATAGTGGATGATATCTCCAGTTTGCGGAATTTTAACATGCTCTCCGGGTTCAGAAATCTTTCTTTTAAAAGATTTATGAAAATTCACAAAAGGTGTAAAAGAAATATACTTTTGTGCGTAATTTCCGGCTTCTATAGGACCTTTTATGGGATTTGAGCCATATATCACATCTATTATTTCCGATATTTTTTCAGGGTTCTTAAAGTCAGGCAAATTTTTAATTAACTTTTCTATACCGATGCCTTTTTTCATAAATCGCTTGTGCTCCATAATCCACTTTCGAACTTTTTCAGGATTCTGCTTTTTTGGAAGCGATAGAATTCTCGATATCGCATCATCTTGAAAAGATTGACAAATGAAATAAATTCTTTCTTCAACGCGTTCTATTCTATCTCTTTTGGGTAGGGATAACTTCGGATTTGTTTTTAAGAAACATTCGACCAATTTAGAAACGTCTTTTTCTATCATGGATTATTTCTGTCATTAATTGGTATATAAATAAAAGGGGTACATGGATAATAGATTTTGTTTTTCGCTAGAAACAGTTCTTTAGAGCACCTATTTCTTGTTTGATACCGATTTATATCACCTTCAACCATTTCAAAATGAACAGCAAAATAGCCAGTATTGTCAACAATTTTATTATTTTAACGAACATTATTTTTTGCATGCGTCTTTTTCCTCTCTTCGTATATTTATCGCAGTCATGGCTGCTGATGTGATATACGCAAAACCAGTCATCGCAATATTTGCAGTATTTATGGTTATCTCCTGAACGTTTACAAGAAGCGCAAACATGGTTTCCCATATGTATAAATGGCGAATGGTTTTTATATTCTTTAATCTCTCTCTCTCTGTTTCAGGAGATAAGTTATTTTTCAGTTTGGATTCTCGCGCCTTCAACCCATTCACCGCCGCGCCCGAAACAGCGCGCCTCATTTTCAGTTTGGGTTCAAACTGAAAAGATAGAAATTGCCGATTCGCGTAAGTGAAAAAATTGCGCGTAGCGCAATTTTAGGCAATTTCTATATTCTTTTATGCGCCCTTAATCATCATATGCGCGATATCGGCAACTCTTAAGACATACGTTTATATTCTGCGCGCAATTATTAGTTGTATGGCAGAGGAGCAAAAGCGCGATAATTCGAGGCAACCGCGATTGAGCGACGATGAAGAAATATGCAAGTCAAGCAAACTCGCGCTTTTCGAGGGAAAGCAGATTAGAAAAACATGGCATAATAACGAGTGGTGGTTTGTGCTAGAGGATATTGTTTTTGCCCTTACAGACTCAAAAGACCCTAAGCAGTACATTCAGAAAATGAAGCAGAGAGACGAGCCTTTATCCCAAGGGTGGGTACAAATTGTACTTACCCTTGAAATAGAAACTTTTGGCGGAAAACAGAAAATGAACTGTGTAAGCACACAAGGAGCATTTAGGATAATACAATCTATTCCATCACTTCGGGCAGAACCATTCAAACTATGGCTTGCTAAAGTCGGCTATGAGCGCATTCAAGAGATAGAAAACCCCGAGCTTGCGCAGGATAGAATGAAACAGCTTTACGAACAGAAAGGATACTCAAAAGAGTGGATTGAGAAGCGGCTTCGAGGCATTGCAATTCGCCAGGAGCTTACGGATGAGTGGAAACAGCGCGGAGTAGAACAAAACTTGGAATTTGCGATCCTCACCAACGAAATTTCAAAGGCGACATTCGGAAAAACCGTTGACGAATACAGAAAGCACAAAAACCTGTCAAAAGAAAACCTGCGTGACCATATGAATGACTTGGAACTAATTTTTACTATGCTTGGCGAAAAAGTTACCACAGAAATCACAAAAAGCAAGGATGCAGAAAATTTCGTCGAATGCAAAACCGCGGCGAATGATGGTGGAACTGTTGCAGGAAACGCCCGAAAAGACGCAGAAAACCGAATCGGGCATTCCGTTGTTTCAAACGAGAATTATCTTACTGAGCCCGAAAACAAAAAAAGGCTTGAGAATAAGAAGAAATAGTCTATTGCTCTCCGGCAAAGCCCGAAATTTCACCAATTAACGCTTTTAAGCTTTTATCATCCATATTCGATAGCGTGACTTATGCCAAAAAAACTTTTAGTTGCCGCGCCAAAAAATATGGCTGTAACAACAAGGCTCATCATCGAGGAAGCCAAAAAGCTCTTCAAGGTGCATTACGCGCCAATAAAGGATGTTGCGCTTACGGTTTCAGAGGACAGGACGCTGATTGAGCATAACTCGCGCGACTTGACAGACATTGATTATCTTATGCCTAAAGTCGATTCGTTTCGGGCGTACTACGGCTACCAGATAGTCAAAGCATTCGAGTTTTATCCTGAAATCATCAAGCCATATTCTCCAAGGGCAATACAAATCGCTCATGATAAATTCCTTACAATGGCAATACTTTCTCACAACAAGATTCCAGTTCCTAAAACATATCTGGTTAAAACAAAAAAAGGAATAAAAAACATTGCCTCAAAAATAATTTTTCCGGTTATGGTAAAGCTTATGAACGGCTCGGGCGGTATTGGCGTGATGTATGTTGAAAATGAGGAAGCAATGGAATCAATAATCGAGTCGATGAATCTCTTAAAGCAGGAGGCGCTTGTTCAGGAATACATTGAAAACCCCGGCGAAGACATAAGAGTACTTGTTGCCGGCGGCGAGGTTCTCGGGGCTATGAAGCGCATTGCAGCTCCTGGAGAAAAAAGGGCAAACATAAAAGCCGGCGGCCACGGGATAAAATATCTGCCGACAAGTGAAATTTCCGAGATTTCTTTTAAGTCCGCAGAAGCTATTGAAGCAAAGATATGCGCGGTTGATATTGTTGAAGGAACGAACGGCGCGGGGCCGAAAGTCATAGAAGTCAATATTAATCCGGGCATCCGTGGTTTAACCGCGGCGACCGGAACAAATATTGCGAAGAAGATTGTGGAGTATGCTTATATGGAGTGCAGGAAGTAATTTTACTCTTTTCGCTTAATGTATAAATGAATGGCGAAAAATCCGTTCGTTGCGCTTATGCGCAACTCTCAGCTTTTCAAGCTTCGCTTGAAAATCCGTTCGCGACGCCTTAGGAACCATTATGCGCGTCGCTATCGGCTTGCCAACCCAAAGCGGTTGGTGTATGGTTGTCAATGGCGAAGGCGGGGATTGAACCCGCGACCTCGAGGTTATGAATCTCGCGCTCTAAGCCAACTGAGCTACCTCGCCAAAAAAGACGAGCCTTCAGGCACGAACGCGCAGATATAGAAATTGCTTATTCGTTTGCGTGAATCGGCACTTTCTATCTTTTCAGTTTGAAATCAAACTGAAAATGCGTACTGAAGACTCTAAATATTTGTTAATGGTCGAGGGGAGATTTTCGCCAGCTCTAGGTAATTCCGCCCTCGGCTTTAGCCGAGGTCGGTTTTTCTTTCTTCTTTACCCAGATTTGTTTCTTCTTTCTTTTTTAAAGAAAGAAGAAAAACTGGATTTGAACTCCCGACCCCCACGTTATCAGCGTGGTGCTCTAACCAGCTGAGCCACCCGACCAGTTTATAACTAACTTCATATTCTTGCAAGAGTTTTATAAATGTGACGGGCGCGCCTATAACATCAACATATGGCGTTTAGCGACAGTTTGGTGATTAAAACGGATGGGTTTATAAATTTTTGATTATGTTCATTTCGCATGGAATTTAAAGATTGGCTCAAGGTTTCTGAGGGTGATATTGCCGACATAGTGGCGGGTTATGATTTGTCGAATGTTCGTATAGGCGCAATAGGAAGTCATTCTGCTCTGGATGTTTCAGATGGCGTTCAGCAGCACAATAAGTACCAAAGGCAACAGGCAGGCCTTTGGAAAGAGCTCCTGCATAAACTCAACTTAAAAAAGCGCGATGATTTCAAGAGCATCGTGTTGTGCAAAAAAGGTAGAGAAAAAACCTATGACGTTTACAACAAAGTTCGCGAAAGAGATGGAGAACAAATAGGATGTGTTGACGAAACAATAATAGTCAATGATTGGGCGGATGCATTAAAACCGGAATATACAGAAGTCTTACGCAAGAAGAACACGCTTTTTGTTCCGAGCAGATCCACAGTCGTCTATTGGGGTTATCCTGCAATTGGAAATTATTTTGTTCCCTTTATCGGCGAACGAGGGCTCTTGCAAATTGAAGAGCGAAGCGGAAACTTTTGCATGGAAAAAAATCAGGATTACCTTGTAGAAAAGGCAGGTATTCCCCACTCAAAGAAATTCAAAAAAATTGAAGATGCGGATATTGAAGTTCTTGTAAAGGTAACAAAGGGTATCGGTAATAGACATTTTGAAAGAAGATTTCAGCGTATTAATCCTTTGGATGGAGATCCAAAAGAGATTTATGAGCAAAAATGTGCGGACTATATTAATAATACTTTAAGGGAGTATGAAAAAGAAATTAAGCGACCGCTTCGCGTTGATGATGGAGAGGAGGCTCAGTTAAGGCAGCAGCTTGATGCACATTTTAGGGGCGCAAAATTTGAAGAGTATATTCCCGGTGATTCCGGAGTTAACCTTAACATGTTCTATTCTCCAATGAAGGAGGAGCTTGAGCTTTTGGGAATCGATTGCAGAGGACAATTTCCTAATGGAGAAGAGATGGTGCACTTTCCTGCAAGTTTGCGTGAATCCCTATTGGGGAAGGCATACGAGATGGGTGAGAAGTTTCTTGACATAACAAAACGGGAATTTGGAAGAAAGCTAAAATGCTCCTTTGCTTTGCAGTGCCTTGGCGATGAACTTGAAAATCTCAAAGTTGTTGATGTGAGCGGAAGAATTCCGGGGTCTCCGGATTCGCCATATAGCCCGAATTCCAGATATTTATTCAGACGGCCTGTTTCTTTTGGAGAGCGGACTGCAATGGAAGTGGGATATGCTCTTAAGCAAGACAGGCTTCTTGAGATTCTGAGTTAAGGGCTGCAAATACATTATTTATACTTTCAGCCCTCATAAAATAAACATATGGCGCCCAGTTCTCGCATAAAAACCGTCCAAACCATCTGCCCATACTGCGGATGCGGCTGCAAGCTCAACTACGTCGTTCAGGCAGGTAAAATCGTAAAGGCAGAGCCTATAAAAGACGACCCTGCAAGCCAGGGCAGGCCGTGCATAAAAGGCCTTACTTCTTTTGAGCCATTGACAGTCGAGCGCCTGAAATACCCGATGATGCGTCGCCGAAAAGACGGTCCGCTGCGCAAAACAACATGGGCTGCTGCATTCAAATATATAAAGGAAAAGACAAAAAATCTCAAAAGCAGAGATATTCTTTTCACAGGCTCCGGCGAATACACAAACGAAGACAATTACATTATGCAGAAATTCGCGCGTGTGGTTTTTAAAACAAACAACATCGACTGCTGTGCAAGGCTTTGCCACGCTTCAACTGTTAAGGCGATGCAGGGCACATACGGCATCGGGGCAATGTCTTCATTCATGGATGATGTGCTTGGTGCAGACGTCATTCTTGCTGTTGGAACAAATCCGGCGCATAACTATCCTGTTTTTTTCAACAGGATTCTTGATGCAAAGAAAAAAGGCGCTAAATTAATAACCGTTCATGCAGTTCCTAACGCCACTTCAAAATTCAGCGATATCCACATAAATGTGCCGTACGAATCGCTTACCGCGTTTATTGCAGGGCTTCTTAATGCAGTTTCTATAAAGAGCCAAAGCAAAATTGATGGATTTTTTGGATGCGAAGCAGATAAAAAAGCCGAGAACGAGCGAAGCAAAGTGACAGGATTCGAAGACATGAAAAAAAGCATAAGCTATCTTACTCATAATTATCTTTCAAAGCGTTCTGGCATCGATATGAATTTATTTAATCGCGCCGTTCAAATGATTTCAGAATCAAAAGATTTTGTGGCTCTTCACGGAATGGGGCTTACACAGCATGCGAACGGCACGCAAAATGTCACCGCGCTTCTTAATCTCTGTACGTTAAAAAACGGAAAAACAATTCCTATGCGCGGAAAATGCAATGTTCAGGGTGCTGGAGACATGGGCTGCTGCCCGAATTGGGCGCCGTTTGGCGGCAGCAGAAGCATGGCAAAAGAAGTTTGGGGCATTGATATAGATCAAAAAGAAGGGCTGAAAATAACTGAAGGGCTTGAAAACAATCCTGTTCGCGCTGCATACATTATGGGCATGAATCCGGCGCAGTCAATGCCGAATTTGAACGAGGTCCATACTCAGCTGAAGTCAATGTTTGTTATTTATCAGCACCACCACCCGTCTGAGACAATGAAGTTCGCTGATGTGGTTCTTCCAAGCGCGATGCTGCCTGAAAAAGACGGTACTGTAACGAATGCAGAGCGGCGCGTCCGGCGCGTAAGAAAAGCCATAGAATCCCCTGGGAAAAAACAGGACTGGGAAATTATTTGCGGGCTTGCAAAAGAATTCGGCTACAGTAAGCAGTTCGGCTATAAATCAGCAGATGATATTTTTGGCGAAATCATTCGCGCAGTTCCGGAATACGCCGGCTTGACATGGAAAGGTGTATCTGAGAAAGACAATTGTTTTGCTGACAAGGAGGAGCGATTTAAGAAATTCGTTCCGCTTGAAAAAATTGTGCAGGTTGAGAGCCCGAGAACAAGCGAGTATTCATTCACACTTACAACTACGAGATTGCAATATCATTTCTGCACAGGAGAAGCAACACGAAGAAGCAAGACTATGATGAAGATGCAGCCAAAGCCGGTGTGCAAGATGAATGAATCCGACGCAAAAAAACTTGGCATAAAAACAGGCGACATAATGCTGATAAAATCTGTCGCAGGTGAAATCAAGATCGAGGCAGAAGCTGACGCAACCGTGCCTTCAGGCATGCTTGTTGCGCCATATCATTTTGAAAGCGTTCTCATAAACAAGGTAATCCCTTCGCACAGGCACCTTGATGAAATTACGCAGACGCCGAATTACAAGGCGATAAAGGTGAATGTTGAAAAAATCGGTAAATAAAATACGTGATTCTATGGGCGGCATATTTCGGGCATACGACATACGCGGGGTTTATCCCGGCGAGCTTAATGATGAAATCGCATATAAAGTAGGCAGAGCCTATGCGGTTTTTATGAAAAAAGAGAATGGGATGGATGAGGCCGTAGTGTCTTGCGATTGCAGGCTTTCAAGCCCGGCTTTGAAGAGATTCCTGATTGCAGGGATTCGTGACGGAGGCATAAATGTTCTTGATGTTGGAGATGCGCCGGTTCCGGTCTTTTATTTCACAATTGCAAATCTCGGGAAAGCAGGCGGAATAATGGTTACCGGCTCCCATAATCCGAAAAATTATAACGGCTTGAAGCTTCAGAGAAAGGATGCAAAGCCGATTGTTGCAGAAACAGGAATATCGGAGATTGAGAAGCTTGCAAATGCAGGAAAATTCGAGAAAACATCAGGGAAAACAGTGCATAAAAAAATCGATATGAATCAGGCATATATTGACTACGTATTCAAAAAAATATTCCTCAAGATTCCGCTGAAAATTGTTCTTGACACAGGAAACGGATCGTGCGCGAATATTCCTGAAAAAATATTTAGCAGTCTTGGATGTACCGTAGAGACTCTTTTTCCAACACCTGACGGCAATTTTCCGAATCATCAGCCTGATCCGCACGATGAGAATTCACTTGAAGCATTGAAAAAGCGCGTCATTGAAACAAATGCGGATATGGGTCTTGCGTTTGACGGCGACGGAGACCGAATCGGCCTTGTCGATGAAAAAGGCAATACAATCACAGGTGATTTCATTTTGATGATGCTTGCGCGCCAGGCGCTTGAATCGCGCAAAGGAACAGTTGTGTTTGAGGTGAGGGCATCAAACACCCTGATTGAAGATGTGAAAAGCCGCAAAGGAGCACCGATTATCACGCGTGCAGGGCATAGCTATTTGCTTGATGAGATAATTGCGTCTAACGCAGTTTTTGGCGGCGAGATTACCGGGCATATGTACTTTCCGTATTGCTATTACAATTATGATGACGGCATTTTCGCAGGGCTCAAGCTTGCTGAAATTGTGTCCGAGCTCGCTGCAAAGCACATAAAATTGTCAGAATATGTTGCGGGACTTCCGAGAAACTTTTCGACGCCAGAAATATTCATAGAGTCAACTGATGACACTAAATTCAAGATTGTCGACGAATTGAAAAAATACCTTGAAAAGAATAAATACGATTTTCTTGGCATTGATGGCGCCCGCATAAACTTTAAGCATGGATGGGGACTGGCACGCGCATCAAATACAACGCCGCATATCAAATGCAGATTTGAGGCGGATACAAAAGAGCATCTGGACGAGATTCTTGCAGAAGCCAAATCCATTTTGAAGAAGGTGGGTGTGGAGTTGAAGGTTTGATAAGGATTGCGATACGGACGGCCCAAATACCTAAAATATGGACAAACGATACATTTAAAAAGATACAATTGTATATAAAAATATGCAATTTAGAAACTTCGCCGAGAATCTTCTTGGCTCAAAGGTCAAGGTAAAACTGCTGAAGTACCTTATTTCCGAAGGCGCGATAACAAGCGAGCGCGAAATATCGCGGATTATTGGGGCATCTTCCGGAGCAGTGAATAGGACTCTCAAAGAATTTAGTGACCTTAATCTCATACGCTCGACAAGAATAGGCAATGTAACCGCTTGGCAATTGAATGAAAAAAGCTACGCGTACAGTTACATAACGAATTTTTTTAATAAGCTGAAAAGCCGCGAGGAGCCTATATCTGAACTTGGGCGAGATATTTCTAAAGCTTTAGCTGATACTTCGGGCATAAAAAAGGCAATTTTATTCGGATCAGTAGCTGAGGGCCGGGAGTTGCCTGAGAGCGATATTGATTTATTTATTCTCATAGAAAATGAAAAAAGCCGCGGCGGCATACAATCTGCAATAGGGGCGCTAAACGAGCTTTGCCTGCAAAAATACGGAAATATTTTGAGTCTGTATGTGCTTACGCCAAATGAGGTGAAAGAACAAAAAAAATTCTATGAAAAAATACTGTTGAATGGAATCCGGGTGACGGACAATGAAAACGCGGCAAGTGGATAGGTCAAAGGCAGGCTTTTACCTGCAAAAAGCAGAGGAATGCAAAAACTCAATGGAGCGGGCATTTGAATCTCATGAGTGGAACGCGTGCGTAATCAATGCAATACATGCGGCAATATCATCTGCCGACGCGCTTTGCATTGCAAATCTCGGCGAAAGAAATGCCGGCGAGCGGCACGAAGATGCAGTGGTACTGTTCCATCGCATAGACTCGGGAAGCGAAGATATCAAGCGTAATATAAAGCATCTCTCGGAGCTTTTGAGCATAAAGACCGATGCAGAATACGGCGAGAGGCTGTTTTACGAAAAAGATGCAGAAAGCGCGCGAAAGCATGCTGAAAGATTATTTGTGTTTGTGAAAGGGATTGTGCAGAGATAAATGTGATTCGCGCATCAAACACAACGCCGCATATCAAATGCAGATTTGAGGCGGATACAAAAGAGCATCTGGATGAAATTCTGGCAGAAGTGCGCGGGATTTTGAAGAAAGTTGGAGTGGAGTTGAAGGTTTAATTCAATTTGTTTTTTCTTAAAAATAGAAAAAACGCGGCTAAAAAAATAATTGAAACTATTGTGTATGGATTGGTGGCCATTGTTTGGGTAACCAAACCTACTGATACTGAAGTTGTTTCTTTGTTTATTTCAAATATTAAAAATGCAATCAAAAGTATTGCTGAAACCACTGCAACCTGCGCGCTCTTTTTTTCTCGTTTATTGACTGGTTCGTATATTGTATTTACCATCTTTTCTAAATTATCTTCAACTTCTTGAATATTTGATTTCATTTCGACATTAGTACTTGGCTTGTTTTTACGCATTTCGTTCTTATATATTTCAATGCCTTTTTCAGCTAAAGTTTCCAATTCATTCAACCTATTGTGTGAATCCGGATCTTTCAAAAGTTCATTTATTTTGGAGATTTTCTCTTTTTTGGATAAGTCGTAAGCACTCAAGGCTGCAAGTGCTCCTAATCGATACCCCCAAAGTGATTCGTATGATCCTGTTTCTTCGTTTTTTACAGTATCTTTTAATTTAGCAATTCTTTTTTCATTATCGGGTATTAACACAGCAGTAAATAAAGCATTCATTTTTCCAAACAGATCCGTTTTTCCTGTTTTTCGTTTTTCTACTTCCTTTAAATACTCATATACCCCAGTCTTTTTTAAATGATTTCGGCTTTTTGGAGGTCCATTATCACGATATTGGTGAATGAGATTTACTACTTCTTCTTTTGTCTCATTTGTAAGCAATAATGTAGCAAAATCCGCAATCCCCTCTTGACCTCTTCTAAGCACAGGTTCTTTGGATGCATCGGCTTTTTCAAAATCATGGATTATTTCATGAACTGTTGTTCCTTTTATCGATTTATATGTCTCGTCCATTACCGATTTAACTTTTTTAACCGCGGCTTCGTATTTTTCTGGCGCCCTAATATCCTCAGGCATTTTTTTCAAGTAGGCTTCATTATCCAAGCACTTGACATATAACCCAACCTGATCCTTTCTGAGAATTATTCTATTTTTATCGCGGTTGTATGCTCCTAACTCATCGTTAGCTAAATCATCAAGCCGAATTTTGGGTGGTTTATAGTTAGTAATGCCGAGTTCTTTTGCAACCTCCGCATAGCAGTTATGAACTATTTCCGAAGCGATCTTTTTTTCTTTTCTTGATTTAAAGAAACCATCAAACAAAGCCATATTATTTATTGGGTTGCTGCGTTTATATTTTTCGAAAATTGTTTTACTCCCCGACCATCCACCAGAAGCCCGCCATTACAAATCCAAGGACTAAAAACATCTCGCGCATGCCGAAAAACCCGATAAGCGCGGCTGCGGTAAGAGGCCCGATAAAATAAGCCACGCAAATGCTGCGAGAAATTGGATAAAATGAGTTCGTCAAAGCGATATTGGTTGAGTCATTAATTACGCTGCAATATCTTCTCAATTTCATTTACAAATACCTTTGCGTCATTCATTGCAAGAAATGCATCGTCTATTTCCGGTTTGTATTCCAATCCATACATAGTTTCATGCCGCTCGATTCGATGGATATTCAGAAAATTGAGGATATTCATAGGTATTTTGTTGGCGTATTTTTCTTTAAGATAAATAAATATTGCAAAATGGCTCTTTTCTTGAATCCCGTCTTTGTAGAGTAAAGCTCGTGAGGCATGAAACATCGCCATGTAAGCCTCAAGAATAGCGAATTGGAAGAAATTTGCTTTAAGGGCCATTTCTCCCTGACTCAGCCTTTCCTTTGCAACATCCATGGATCTTTTGACTTTTTCCATATCCGGAGGAATCTTTCTCAAAAGACGATACTCGAAACAATCATCAACATTTCGCACATTCATCAAATCACGGGTTTTTCTCCATACACACAAATGCCATTGGCTATGACCTCAAGGTAAAACGCTTTATCTGTTTTTGCCTTTTTATTCCAATTACTCCAGCCGAAAACGTGCAGTGATATATCTCTTCTGATTATCTCTTCGAATTTTTCTAAGTCCATATGTTTTTCTTTTCCAATTACCAGTAAATCCGCGTCGCTTTTTTCATCGTCTAATCCCTTTGCCATGGAGCCGAATAACACGATGGATGAAACATTTGATGTATTTTCTGTTAAATGGAGTATTAATCCGGATTTTTGAAGCAGATTCACATTAAAAGCAATTTTCAGATGTTTAAAGAACACATTATTAACATTGGCCTTAAAATATCTCAAGTTGGCACGTTTATCTTCTAGAATAAGCCCTTCTTTAATTAGAAAATCCGCGTATTTTTTTATCGCAAATGGGCTTAGGCCTGTTTTTTTTGCCAATTGCCTTAAATAGACTTCTTGATACGGGTGTTCTAAAAAAAAATGGAGTGTTTTAAAAAGCATTAAGTCTTGCATACGATTGTTTTTATTTTTTAGTATTTATAAGCTTTTGTTTTTATATAAAAACAATTGTTTTTATTATTTTATTAATCATCCAGATAACTGGCAGCAAAGTTATGGATTATTCGTATGTGGGGCAAAAATACATATTTCATTCATCATTTATTTCCTAACCATCCACCAGAAACCCACCATAATTATTGCAAGAACCAGAAACATCTCGCGCATGCCGAAAAGCGAAATCATTGCAGCCGCGCTGAGGGGCCCGAGAAAATGAGCAATGCGTATTGATGTTTTGAATACTGACATGTTCTCGATTATATTGCTTTTCTTTGAGTGCTTGTCAAGTTCCATCTCATTTAGCGGCTCTATTGCCGCAGCGCCCATGAAGGCCAAAAAGAAGAAAAGTATCATTGAGTTGATTGCGCCATAGTTTACATAAATCAAAAATGATGCAATCGTTATTGCAAAAAATCCGAGAGAGATGTATTTTTTTGAGCCTTCTTTTTCTGCGAGCCGGCCTATGGGGTATTCAAGCATGATGTACGGCACAATCATTATTGCAAATATTATTCCTATTTTGCCGAAATCAAAACCCAGGGACATTAATATAATTGGCAGGTACAGAAATGCGACAAAGCTCCAAAAATACAGGCCGAGGTTTGATACGAATATTTTTCTGAGTTTTATATCTGAAAAAAAAATAATTGCGTTTTTTATGCTGTTTTCGGATTCTTTTCGTTTTATGGCGATGTCTCTTATACCCATACTTCCTGAAATGGCATATATTCCTAGGAAAAAAAGGGATGCGTAGGAAAAGACAGTTGTGTAGCTATATGACTTTGCTATTATGCCGCCGTTCAATATCCCCAAGAACATCCCTAAGTTCATGACGGTGAAATATTTCCCTTCTGAACTTCCTAGGTTTTTCTTTTTTGAACTGTTGTTAACAAGAATGCTTAATGCAGTTGTGCAAAGGCATACTGCTACTGCAAGAATTACCTGCACTAGCGCTAGAGCAATAGTGGAATTTATGAGTGTGTATGAAGCGAATACGAATGAGAATAGAATAAGGCCTATCTTGAGATTTTTGAGCACACCCCATTTTTCAAAGAACGTCATTATGTGAAAACTTATGAATATCGCGCTTAGCCCAAAAACAGCAGTTATCAGCCCAACTCCTTCAGGTCCGCCGTATATTTTTTCTGCAAAAATAGGGAAAATGGGTGTGGTTAGCGAAAATGTCATTGTGATAAGAAAGGCTATTATTGCAACTTCAGTTAGCTGCGAGAAATTCATGCGTATTTTTCCCCTGAACATTGTTAATATACTTGGTTTTTGCTTTATATATGGATATGCGCTGTTCGGCAGATTATTAACTTTTTAAGCTAATGACAGTACATGTGCCCAACAATTATTCTTGCGTCAAAATCGAACGGACGGGCGAAAATACTGCGCGAAGCCTGTTTTGCCTTTGATTCAGTGCATGGTAATGTGGACGAATCGGCAATACGTGAAAAGAGTCCTGAAGAGCTCGTGAAAAAACTCGCGCTTGCAAAGGCAGAGGATGTCGCGTTAAAAGCAGATGCTAAAGCAGTTGTAATCGGCGCAGACACAGTCTGCGTTTTTGGCGGAAAATTCATAGGGAAGCCGCGCGATAAAGACGATGCATTCAGAATGCTTTCCGCGTTCTCCGGAAAAACACATATGCTATTCACAGGAATCGCAGTTTTGTGCATGGGGGATAAAAAATCTCTCGTTGATGTTTCGGTTTCCACAGTCACTTTCAGAACCATTTCAAAGGCAGAAATAGACGATTACTTAACGACAGATGATGCGATGAATTTTGCCGGAGGCTACAATATTGATGCGACAAAAAGCATGCGCTTTATCGAAGGCATAAGCGGTTCATATACCGGAGTAATCGGCATGCCGCTCGAGAAATTGGTTCCGATGCTGAAAAAGTGCGGTTTTGATTATTGATGTGGTTTTATGGGTGAAATTGTTAGGCTCGATGAAAATTATCTTGACCAGCTTGCAAAAATTGATTCTGAATCAGGGCACGAAATGGGAAAGGCGCGCCGCGTAACTTTACAAAAATATAAAACCGAATTAATTGAACGATTTAATCGCGGACACGAATTGTTTTTCGGCTACAAAGAAAATGGACTTTTGAAAGGATATGTAACATTAATTCCATTTTTTCCAGGACACAAGCATTGCGAAGTTTATTGGCTTTCTGTGCGTAAAACATTTCAGGGCAAAGGGATAGGAACTGCTCTTATGACATTTATTGAAGATTATGCGCGAAAACTCGGGCTTAGAAAAGTCTGCCTTTATACAAATAAGGAAATGGATGGTGTAAGAAAGTTCTATGAAAAACTCGGTTATGTTTTAATAAATGAGTTCTCTGATTATTATGGATATACTGATGTTTTAAAGAATACTGCGGTGCTTTATGCAAAAGTTTTGTGATTTTAATGAGATGTAATAATGATGCTGAAAAAGCGATCAAAATCCTGAAACGCCTGAAAGGGCTTGGCAAAGAGTTTGTCGTGCTTTCAGACTCGGACAAAAAAGCAATTGCGCAAATGCCCGAAGAAAAAAATCATTTCGTTTCGCTTCGCTCACTCAAAGCTTTTTTATTTTCTTCGAAAATAAAAAATGTAATAAATCGCGGCGTTATTGAAGTGTTGTCGCGCGAAATCACAATCGCGTTTTCGCATAACGAAAAATTTAGGCCGCCTCCGTGCGCCATAGTCCAACTTTTTTGCAAAGGAAAAATTGTCGGGGAAATGAATGATTCTGAAAAGAAGTTTTACAACGGTACGAAAGACGTTGATAATTATATTCTTCCGCCAGTGCCTTTTCCAGAGCTTGACGGAGCGTTCAGCAATGTTTGCTCAGCATCTCCGGGTTATGTTGCAGATGCTTTTTTAAGAACGCGGATTAAAGTAGCGGAAAGCGACGCGACATTGTTTGTCGGCTTCAATTTGAAAAGGTAATTTCATGATTGTCCAGATTTTCGGCGCAACAGATTTGGTTGCAGCGGGGCTGTTGTACTTCGGCAAAATTTCAGGGCCGCAGTTTCTTGTCAGTGCGTGCATAATCCTTCTGATTTTGAAAGGCGCAATGTCGCTTTTTCCATTTCCTTTTTATCTGCCGGGATTCTTGATGAACATTACAGATATCACAACAGTAATTCTGCTTTATTTCGGGGCAACGCCGATTCCGGAGCTCAAGGCTTTTATAATTGTGGTGCTTTTGGTAAAGGCGCTTCCTTCATTGATTTCATCAGCATTTTTGCTTCTCGGATGGATTACGAAAAAATGAAGGTGCTAACACCGTTTTATATTTATAAGCATTCTCGCGCATTATTCAATTATGTACTCGAAAAAAGTCATGGAGCACTTCCAGAAGCCGCATAATATGGGTGAAATGAAGAATCCTGATGGCGTCGGCTTGGTTGGAAATCCGCAATGCGGCGACCAAATGAAAATATTTATCAAAGTCAAAGACAATAAAATCGCCGACATAAAGTTCCAGACTTACGGCTGCGCGGCGGCAATCGCCACAAGTTCCATGATTACAGACCTTGCAAAGGGAACGGCTCTTGAGGAAGCAGAAAAAATCACGCGCAAGAATGTTTCTGACGCGCTTGAAGGCCTGCCTCCGGTAAAGGAGCACTGCTCGAATCTTGCAGCGGACGGATTGCGCGCGGCAATTGAGGATTATAGGAAGAAAGCGAAGGCTTGATTATTCTTTAATCAACCCGTACAAAATCTTAACGCCGTTCAGAAAGTCTTTTTCTTTGACCAAGATAATCAATTCAGGAACGCACGTTAAAACTTCCTGCATATTTACATTATTTGAAGAAAGCTCATTTGTCACAACAGATACAAGCCCGGGAGTGTTTTCTGCCTCGCCATCAAAAATGACATTCAGTTCTGCAAGTCCCTTTGTTGTTTTTACTATGAAGTTTTCCGGAATTATTTCGATAATTTTTGCGAGATTATGTTCGTCCACAATTACCTTGACAAACAGTTCGCCCTGCACAATACGAAGCACTTCTCCTTTTGAAAAATCAACGCCTGAAAATATGTGCGGAAGAATGTTCCGGATTTCTATGTCTTTTTTCAGCGTAATGCATGCGATGTTGCTCTTTGAGGAAAATGTGGATTTTTTTAGAAGTTCGCGCGCTTTTTTGTATGTTTCCTCAGTTTTGTTTTCCCAGTCATCATAGCGTCTTATTGCGCTGACAATTGTTTCTGTGGATGTGCGAAGCCCAAGATCACGCATAGCCTTTTTTGCCAGCGCCCGATTATTTATCAGGCCGCTATGAAGGAGTTTCTTAATCGAGGCATCATTGCTTATGTATTTCCAGATTTGTGTTGTAATGTTTTTTGCCATATCATATTATTAAAATAAAACTATATAAATCATTCATAAATGTTTCATTTTTAAATAAATGCGCTATATAGGTCACTAAATATTTAAACTGCCGGGAAAATATGTGTGTTTTATGTACAAACACAAATTAATTGGCTTAAATACGCTTGATCCGTTTGCTCTGGATGGATTATCGCGACCAGAAAAACGTCGCGTTGAAAAAGAACTTTTTAAAGTTTACTGCAAAGAAGCGGTCGTGAAAAAATATGCAACTTAAAGACTTTGGAATTCGTCCGATTATTACGGGCGACATTCCACGAGTAGTATTATTGATTGAGCAATGCGTATTTGAATCTTGCAGAACGGTTTATGATGCTGATGAGCTGAGTTATTGGGCATCGCTTTATTCAGAAGAAAAGTTTTGCGAATATACCCAAGAGTGGAATTTCTGGGTTTTGTGCGATAAAAACGCAAAAATAAAAGGTTGTGTCGGGATATATAATAACGTGCTCAAAGGGCTTTTTGTTGAGCCATCATGTCAGGGTGTTGGGTTTGGCAAAAAATTACTTGAGTTCGCAGAAAGCTACGCGAAAGAAAAAGGCGTGAAAAAAATTATCCTAGACGCATCGCCGAACGCTGTGCGGTTTTACGAGAAAAATGGTTATTATATGCTTGGAAAAAGATTGTATGCTACAGGCATTCAAAACGGGTGCCTGAACGTTATGCGGATGGAGAAAAATATACTTCATTGATCATTATTGCGTCAGCTTTTTCGCTTCCTTAAGTCGTTCTATTAAATATTCTGTTTCAGCTTCTTCGAAAACCTTTTTTCTTGAATTTATGTAGGCAGAAGCCATCTTCGGATCTATGAGCTTTTGCTGAGGCTGTTTAGCCATTTCTATTTTTTGTTGGTTCTTTTTTTTGTTTTTGCGGTCTATGAAATAGAAAGCGACAGCGATGAATATACTTGCCACAGTTATTAGAGCAATAATCCAGCCATATGATGTTGTTCCGGAAGGGATTGTAGTGTCGGGTTCATTTGCTGCCGTATTTGAATAAGGTGTATCTATATTGTCGTTAGTTGAATCCAGTGATGTGTTTTCTGCATCATCTGCAGAGTTCTCTTCAGGCGGCTCTAAAATTTGTTCTGGAGTTTTCGGAGTCTGTACTGCCTTTCCAATAATTGCAAAATAAGAAAATCCAGGCGTTTGAGCACTATACGTCGTATATTTTTCTGTAGAGTTTACAAGCTGCGTATTCAGAGCAATCCATCCGTTATCATATCGTGATAGATATATGGATGTTATGTTGTTTGAAACAATCCAGCTTTTATTTACGGTAAATTCAATTAGCGCTTCATCAATGTCTGAGTTGTTGAAATTGTTCTTTGAGATTTCCAGATATTGATAGACCTTATTCGGAGGCGCTGCAAAAGAAACGGATTGTTTTTTTGTTACTGAAACAGCCGGATTGGTCATTGATGACTTTAAATAAATTTCTACTTTTGTCACAGGGTTATTTGAAGGCGTTGATCTTATGAAGTCGGTTATTACGTCACCACCTCCACCGCCGTCTGAACTGCATGCATCGCATGAGCCTCCGCAGTCAGTGCCGGTTTCATCCCCATTTTGGATGTTGTCAGAGCATGTTGGTGCAGGCACGGGTGCAACATAGTGTCCGTAATACACGGCCTTTATTTCCGTGTTGCCTTTAAGCGCGATTTTAAACGGTGGTAGGTTTCCGCTTGCGTCTGTTGTTTTATTGTATGGGTTTTTCTGCACGCCTGCAGAAGCATTGTATATGATGTATATGCTTGTTGCCTGCAAGCCGGTTATTATGTAATTCGCGACAATTCCGGCAGTGGAATTTGTATCGTTCCATTGCATCAGCGCGTTGTTCCAGTTTACAAGAGTTCGGTTTATCGAGCTTTGCGCAGAAACGTTTGTCTTCAGCCAGATATTTTTCGTACTGTCGTTGTTGTAGTTGAAGTATGATGATGTATCCGCGAAATATATTTGGCGAGATGTGGTGAAGTTTGTGTTGGTGAAGTTGTTTGTGCTTGTAAACGAAAGAAAGTAATCATAAGAATTCATTGACATTATTGAACCTCCCGATATTGCATTTGAGTTAGAGGATGACCAAAAATATATGCCGATACCCTCATTACCAAATGCTGAGATACTATTATTCAAGAGTGTATTTCCATCACTATATACTATAGATATACCGATTCCTAGATCCTCCGTCACAGCAATATTGTTGCTTAGAAACAGATTGATGTCAGAATTGTCTAAGATTATGCCATTACTTGAAGCAGTAATATTATTGTTAGAGATGGTATTTGAGTTGGACGAAGAGATAAGTCTTACCCCCAAACCAGAGTCACCAAAAGTAGTTATACGGTTATTAGAAATATTATTTGAATTGCTAGATGAATAAAGAAGTATGCCTTGGCTATGCTTTTCAAATGCTGTGATATTTGAGTTCAATATTGACGAATTTGTCGTCATTGCAAAAATTATCCCGTCTTTATAGATTGTAACATTTCTTATTGTTATATTTGTTGAATTTGTTATATAGAGTTGCCCAACATTAGTCAGGTTTTCAATAACTATGGATGAATTCGCGAAATAATAATATATAGGTTCACCTTGTTCTGTGTTTGTGGTGTCTATGGTGTGATCATAATAGGATGTGTTAGTCGATGGCACAATGTATATTGCATATGTGTTTGTCGTGTTTAAAACATTTCCGATTATGGTTGAATTTGTCGATGAATCTAAAACTATGCCATAACTGGCCGTTCCCGTTGTTTTAATTGTATTATTCCGGATTGTATTTGAGGATGCACCAAGTGCGATGCCGTAACTATTTACTCCTGAAGTAATAATCGTATTATTTAAAAATGTGTTTGAATTACTATTTGTTACGCTAGTAATACCCAAACTAGCGTTACCAAGCAACAGTATCGTGTTATTTGAAATCTCATTTGAGCTACTGAATGATTCAAGGAAGATACCGTAACTGTATTGACCTGATGTTGTGATTGTACTGTTCTGGATAATACCATTTGAACTCCTGTTGAAATAAATCGCAAAAGCTATGTTATTTGTCGCTCCCTGAATAATATTCGCATTCTTTATTGTCGTGAAGTTGTAGCCCGAATTATCCACCCCATATCCCGTCTCACTTTGCGAATAATTAATCGTATATCCCGCGCCGTCAAGGGTTATGTTATTCGCGCTGATTGTAAAGCACGTTCCTGCCGACGAAACATTCTGCGCCAAAACATAGCTGTCGTTTTCTATTGTCAAATCTTGGCAGGCATAAAGGCTGTAAGGCGCAACGGTGTCAACAATTACAAATCTTTGCGCGCTTTGGTTCCACTCGCCAGTCATGTTTTCAGTCCAGATGGTGTAGTTGTATGTTCCATCTGCAAGGTCGGTCATGTTGTAATACCACGCGGTCAACGAATCATTCAGCATTGAAATATTAGTAAATCCGGAAGAATTACCCCATTCAAGGAGGGATTGGTTAAGCGCGTCATTTGAACTGACATTAATATACGTCCAGTTTATGTTTGTCGTGGCATTATCAGGTATTGTTGGCGCAACAAACTCGCCAGATGTAAACGAAACAGATGATACTGCAATTATTATTAATGCAGCTAATAAGATTATGCTCGATCCATTGTCGCGTTTTGATCTGCCCACAAAATCCCCACTGCAGTTATTTATTTGTGTTTTATATATTATATATGATTCAATTGGCGGATTATTTGCTTTTATCTCTAATTTAACAAATATTTGCATGCCAGATTACAAACTTACATACCGCCTTGACCTTGGGACTCTTGCGACATTTTTGCCGAACAAAAGAGTTCCCATATACAACTGGTACTATTACAAAGAAAGCTTTTCCCGCGATTTGGTCTTTTATATTATCGATTCTTTCGGGATAAAAGCCGGCGATAAAGTGCTCGACCCTTTTTGCGGAATAGGAACAACGCTTCTTGCCTGTCGCGAGAAATGCATTGATTCAATAGGTTCTGATGTATCAGAGATTGCGGTTTTTGCATCGCGCGCAAAGACGCGCATCTACGGCATTGAAAATCTGCGCGAAGAGGCACGGAATCTTTTTAAGGACAAATTTGTTAGCCCTTGTGTAAAAATCGATTCTGGCGTTGTTAATCGATGTTTTTCAAAATTTTCGCTTGAACGAGTCATTTCTTTCAGGGATAAAATCGCGAAAATTGAAGATGAAACGGTTCGTGATTTTATGATGCTTGCGCTTATGGTCTCTGCAATGGAGACAAGCTCTGCAAAAAAGACAGGGCGCTCAATACGTTCACAAAAAAACCAATCTGCACCGCCACTTAAATTCCTTCTTAAGCGCAGGATAAAGAATATGTTGAGGGATCTTAAGAAAACCGGGAGTTTCAATGCGCGCGCCGAAGTTATGCAAACGAGCGCCACTGTATTGAATGTTGACAGCAATTCTGTTGATGCGATTATAACCTCCCCACCTTATTTGGGCAAGACCGAATACGCTCAAATATATTCTATCGAGCAAGTGCTTTTTTTCGGAGGGTGCGGCAGGCCGCATGTGAAATCATTTATTGGTGAACAAGAAGAGGTCTCTGATATATTTTGCGGAAAGCATGATTTGCCAAAAAAATCATTTGGCTATTTTCATGATATGAATCTTGCGATTTTAGAAATGCACCGCGTCCTTAAAAGTGGCGGAAAAGCGGCAATAATTGTCGGCGAAGGATGCTTTCCCGACAAAGTTGTTGCAAGCGATATATTGCTTGCAGAGCTTGCTGAAAATGCTGGATTCATTGTGCGCGAAATATTAGTTCTTAACGAGCGATGGTGTATGCGCGAGAGGACGGAGAAAGTTGGAAAGTTGCGAGAGAGCCTGATAGTGCTGGAAAAACAATAAGACTTATTCACACACTCATCGAAATCGCATTTATTAGCGGATTGAACATAGTCATCACGAGCACTAGCGTGATTACGTAGAATATTATCCCGAATATCAGAAGCGTTTGCGTCATGTTGCTTTCTTCAATCTCATCGCTTCCGAATTCTATTCTGCTGATGAATGCCCCCATTATTGTCAGGATTTCAACAATATAGAAGCCTATGATTAGTTGAAGAACTTCTGCAGAGACCGCGCTTTCAGTAGGGAATATTCCGCTGATTCCTATGCCTGCGGCTCCTGAAGGCATTGTTCCTTCAAGCGTCCTGAATTGCGCGCCAAGATCCATCAATATTTTTAATATCAATTGCGCTACGGCGACAACAACGCCGGACATTACGGGTATTAGTATGAATGACTGGAACTTCAGCGATGAAACAATGGATGACAGCAGATCTTCTATTCTTTCCTGTGTTGAGCGTATATCACGCAGGTATCTTGAAATCGTAAGCATTGACATTGAGGCCGCGCGTGTTCCTTTCTGAACAGATTCTGAAACTGCTTTCATAACTGTTCTTACAAGGGATGATGGATAATATTGCAGCGCCCCGTATTTTTCATCAAATAAAGCATCTTTGAAGGTCATGCTCAGACGGTTGATGTTTTTTATGATGATTCTAAACATCTCCGATATTTCCAGCTCTTTTGTATCACGTTCTGCAGCTACAACAGCAGACTCTATTGGTGTTCCTCCTGCAATGCGGCTTCCAAGCGCAAAAAGCGCATCCTCGAATTCACTTTCAATTTGCGAGATTTTTCTGCGTAATGCAATTTTCTGGAAACATGATGCATAATTGTATACTATATCGCCTATAGCTAATGCAACTACAATTGAAACACTCATAAGCATGCTAAACATTCCATGTTCCATGCCTTCCTTCGTAAAAAAATCTGTTGACAGCATATAGCTTATTCCCGGAATCATGAGGATAAGAGAAACTGCCGCCGCCAGTGGCAGAGCGGGTATTGATTCTGTTTTTCCAAAAATATGCACTGCTATATTGTTTCCGGGAACATAATCCGGATGTTTTGTTATGTCTATTTTAGTATGTGTGGCTGGCCTTTGCTCAAGCGTCCGGCTCATGAAAAAATAGACTAGTGCCGGAAGTATTATGTTGTAACCGACAGCAAGATAAAGCCCGATGTTTTTCATCTCTTCAGCAAGAAAAATAGTAAGAAGAGGAAACACTATCATCCCCATTACTGGAAGCAATATTCCCAGGCCCTCAAGTATCATGATGGGGGTCTCAAGTTCTCGAGCGTATTTTTTCATCTTTTCGTTGGTTCCTATCAGGATGACGTCGATTGCTTTGTCAAGAAGTGCTTCCCTTCGAGAAAGTGATGATTCAAGTCTTGATTCTCGGATAAGCAATATTGATTCTACAAATTCCTTATTGTATTCTTTCCACTGGACTAGATAGTTGTTGAGTCCTTCTTCAACCGTGTTGTACCTTCCTGTTTCAACCTCCCAAAGTATCTTTTTTAAATCCTTTCCGACTTTTCCTGAAACATTGTTTGATGCAAATCTGATTGCGCCTTCAAGAGTCGGATTTGTTTTCATCAATATTGTCATGTAAAGGACTGCCATGACTACATCGCTTCCGCTTTCAACGCGATATCGGCTTGCGAGATTTATTGGATATGTGTAAAGAAGATATGTGCTGACAATTGCCGTAACAAAAATCAGGAATTTGAAAATGAAAGGGATTGGCACAAATATTGAAAAAACGCTGATAAAAAAAAGAAATAGTCCCGTAATTATTGCAAAGCTTGTGACACCAATAGGAGTTACATTAAGGCCAGTAAATAGTATTGATGCTTCAAGCTTTATTTTTGTTACTGGGTCTGGTGAAATTTTCAAAATGCTCTCGGAATCGGCACAAAGTTTTTCATATGTTGTTTTTTTGCGTTCTTGCGCTTCTTCTTTCTTGAATATCCTATATTCTCTTGAGAATGCCTGCTTGTCGGTAGAATATCCTGGAAATTTGGCAGATACTTTATACTTGTCAAGTATTTTTGAAAGAAGTATGTTATCTTCTTTCTTTTCATCTGACTTTTTATCTGCCTTTGGCATGGCGGTTCCTCTTTAATTATTCTGTTTTCATTTGCTTTATCATTGTCTTTATGCGTTCATCCCATATTGCGAAAATTCTCTGCGAGTCAAAGTTTCCATGCTCCTCTTTTACAGTTTCGCTGATAATGTGGAACATGTCGTTTGCTTCTGAAACAAAGCGCGCTTCGATTATGTCCGGATTACCTGTTTTTCTTGCGTAGTCGACAAGAGTTTCTTTTACTTTTGCCCGCAGTTGTATGTTGTCCCAGACGGCGTCCCAGTTATCTTTCCATTCTTTTACTTTATTTGCTATCTCGTTGACTATAAAGCTCTCGCCGTTAAGCAGGGTTTCTGTCGGTTCAAGCATATCTTTTTTGGAATTATATGCCATGAGCTGAACAAAAGCATGCTCTTTTTGCGGGTCCGTGGTCCATTCTTTCAGCACTTCGGTTATTTCCATCATGCGCCTGAAGGTGTGCAGCCCGTCTGCGCTTTTTAGCCGGTTTGTGATTGCGATTATATCGGTTGCCTTAAAGCTTGTCGGCGGAACTTGTAGGTCGTTTACAACTCTGTCAAAGACGCCGTAAGGCGAATCACCATGGATTGTGCCTGCAACTACATTTGAAAGCGCACCTATTCTCATTGCTTCGTAAAGAGCCTTTGCCTCAAGGCTTCGGATTTCTCCGATTATCAGGCTTGAATCCCCCAAACGCAGTGATGTCCTTATCACTTCGTCTGTCGGCATTTCGCTCTCGACATGTGTTATTACCGAGCGCGATTTGAGCGACTCTATGTTGTATCCGAGCTCTTTTAGGTTGATAACTGGAAGTTCAAGAGTATCTTCTATTGTGATGATTCGAAAGCGCTTCATTATTTCAACCATTGTCGCGCCAAGGACTGAGGATTTTCCTGAGCTCCTTGTTCCTGCAAAAAGTATTGTGCGTGCCCCATCAACCAAAAAACTCATAAGCCCTCCTGCAAGAGGAGTCAGCATCCCCTTTGAGATGAAAAGAGGATATGTCCATGGCTTGTCTCTATGGCGCCTGAATGCGAAGGCAAGCCCGCTAGGCGATACGGACTTAGTGATTGCTGCAACTCGCGCGCGCCCTCCGGGCAAAGTTATGTCTGTGTCAAGAACAGGGCTTGATTCATCAAGAGGCCTTCCAGACTCTATCCTGAATCGCGTTGCCCACGCTTCGGCATCATCCCTTGTCGGAACTATGTTGCTTGTGCATTCCTCGTATTTTTCATGAAATAGGAATATTGGCGAACCCCCTACAGGCGAATTTATAAACGCGTCCTGTATTGCAGGGTCCGCGAGCATGACTTCAAGAATGCCGTAGCCTGCAGTGTATCGGGTAAGTATTTTTGAAAGGAACTTTACGCCTTTTTGGTCCAGCGTTGTGCCGGTGCTTTCGGATATTTCAATAAGCATGTCGCGCCCGATGTTGTTAAACACATCCCTGATTCTTGTCGGGTCCAAAAACTCGTCCCGTGTCGGCTTATGCGCCGCCATGTACTGCCTTGCAATATCAAGAAGAACATACTGCTCTTCAGACAGGGTGAATTCCGGTGGAAGCAGATGATAATGGTATTGAACTTTTCCCGGAATTTTGAATATCTGTACTTGCGCATCATCTATAGAATATCGGTCAACCTCCTGCGCATTAAGAGGCGGAACCATCATATATCGCGTAAACATAAAGTTCGGCCTGATGAGCGGATGAAATATTTCGCGGTATATTGCCCTATCTCCTACATGATACCCTGCAAGGTATGGAATTGCGAACTTTATCATTTTTGTAGTTTCAAGGCCTTCTTTTATCGGGAACAGCGCTTGAGATAGATAGTGCTCATAATCCCTTGCTTTTACAGCATTTACGGTCTTGATAAGGGATGTGAGCCGGCGTATTTCACGAAGAAGTATGACGTAGGTTCCGATTGGGTCTCTGCGTATTTTGTTGATCATCAGATCCTGGACAAAGCCAAATCTTTGCGCAACAGCATTTTTGTTTTCCGGAACCGCCATGCGGCTTGGAGTCAGAATTTTGTCATTTCGAAGAAGCTGGACACTGAGTTGGGCGATTTCCACAAGAATCTGGGTTTGATCGTAGTCGTATTCAAAATCGCGCGTTTGAGACAGAACTATTGATTCGACTTCTTTAACCTCTATGATTTTGTCTATTGTGCGCGCCATGCATTCTTCAAAGTCTTCAATGCTTGCCCCGTAAATGCACCCGAGGCAGTTCACTGTGATGCGATGCCCCTCCCGTGAATAAGTATAGCCGCATACTTTCATGCTGTTTCCCCCAAATAAATAACACGCTTAATCAGCTTCGTATAACCGTATAATCTTATATATGTAGTGCGCCAAATATATACTCGAATGGAGCATTATTGTTTGCTTCGGAGTTAATTTATGCCTTTCAGCTCTGATACCAATGTTGCTCTGGTGAATGAGCTTGCGCGCAGGCTTAATGACAACACAAGAAGAATAAGGACTCTTGAGGAGAAGCTGCTCAGCCTTGATTTGCGCGTCAACGGCCACGACCAGCGCATAATGGATACTACAAAACAGATTAACACTGGAGAGCTTGAAGTGTCCAATGAGCTGACAGAAATCAAGGATAAGCTCGCAAATATTTTGCTTGATATTCAGAACTTGAAGATAGAAATACGGAAGTCTGCGACAGTGAATGACATGCGCGAGATTCAGGATTATATTGAGCTGATAAATCCAATAACCACAAAATTTGCGACCAAAGGCGAGGTTGCCGAAATTGTTCGGGAAGAGTTTCGAAAGCAGGCAAGAAAAGTAATGTTGAAATGATTGTCTATGGTTAATTTTTCAGGCATTTGAGGTGTTGATGTATGAAGTTCAAGCTTTTTGGCCGCCTAAAAAAGGAAGAGCCTGCTGCGGCCGCTCCCGCGCCACCGCCAGAAACGCAAGCTAGCAGTAAACCGCAGCAAAATAGCGCGCCGACAAGGCCGCTTCCTGAGGAGCGCGTTTCAGTCCTTTTGTCGCAAGGATTTGCAGAGCCTGAAATAATACGGGTGCTGAAGGAAGAAGGATATTCATTTCAGGAAATAGACAGTGGAATAACTAATGTTCTTAAGCAGAAAGTGTCAAGCGATCCTGCCGCATTTAACGCATCTTTTCAAGGCATGCCTGTTGAGGATCTTTCGCCGGTGTTTCGTTCCAATCAGGCAGATGTGCTGCGCGACGAGAGTGATCGGCGCGACAAGACCGCGATAATCGAGGAGATGGAGGAAGTCATAGAGACGCTTATTGAGGAGAAGTTTTCGCGTGTTCTTGAAGAGCTCGAACATGCGGACAAAAAATTTACTGATTTGAATGAAAAATTTCATTCGCTTAATTCGAAGCTGGACACTATAGAAAGTCAGGGAAAAGGAACTTTTGCCGCAGAGATAGAAAAGATAAATGCGGTTGATTTGAAGGAGGAGACTCTTGAGCCAAGAATAGCGAGCCTTGAAAAGGCTTTCAAAGACATAATACCGAATTTAGTTGACAGCATTCGGGAAGTTAGGGAAACGCAGGCATCTTCCAAGCGCAGGGAAGCGCATGCACGCGAATTTGCAGGCGATGTTCCAACAAGTTTTGAAACTGGTTCGGAAGAAGAAAAAAATGAAAAAGAGAGTATTTTTGATTAACTTTTTTAAAAGTTAATCAAAAAGCTTCGAGCGATTAGCGAGATGATTTTTGACTGAAAGTCAAAGAGCCTTGAGCGACAGCAAAAGGATTTTCGATTAACGAAGTTAATCGAAAAGCCGAGAGCGCGAGCAAACGGATTTTTGATTAGGTCGAAAAGCTTCAAGTGAGCGCAGCGAAACGAGAAGATATTCGATTAAGTTTCTTTGAAACTTAATCGAATAGCCGAGAACGGAGCGTAAGCAGAGTGAACGGATATTTGACTGAATGTTTTCAATTAATTTTCTAAAGAATTAAATCGGTGGTTTCATCAAAACTAAAAACAACAATATTGTAAAAAGCATTGATAATGAGCAGGTTGCTGAATATACTTTAAGCGAGGAGCGCACCATTCTTTCAAAGCAGAGAACCCAGCTTGCGTTTATGCAGACTGGCATTGCCATGGTAGGGCTCGGGCTGGTTGTCCTGAAATTCTGGCTCGAATATTCAATAAAGATAGCCGGAACTGTTTTGCTTGGCTTAGGGCTTTATGAAATCATACGTTCTTATCAGAGGCTTTTAGAATACAACCGAAGGCTTGAGCGCGTAAAGAAGCTTGTGAAAAAGAGCAAGTGGGGTGTAGTGGAATATGGAGAGGATTGAGGGCTGGTTGATGCTCTTCGCTATTTGCCAATATTTTTTTCACTATCGTATTTTACAAGGCTAAAGACTGTGTACCCATCAAGCGTTTTTCTTCCGGGTAGAAACGTTAGTTCGATTATAAATGTAAATCCGGCGACTTTTCCTCCAAGCCGCTCAATAAGCGCGGCAGATGCTTTTGCAGTGCCGCCTGTTGCAAGAAGGTCATCAACAATCAGCACTTTTTGTCCAGGAATAATGGCGTCTTTATGCATTTCAAGAGTGTCCGGACCATATTCTTTTTCATACGTCTCTGAAATTGTTTCTGCTGGCAGTTTTCCTTTTTTTCGCACAGGCACAAAACCGACGCCAAGCTTATGCGCAATAAGCCCGCCAAGGATAAAGCCGCGCGATTCTATTCCTGCAACCAAATCGATTTTCTGTCCGTTGCAGTGCTTTACAATTTCATCAACAACGTATTTGTTTGCTTCTGCGTTCTTGAAAAGCGTTGTGACATCAAAGAACAGGATGCCCTTTTTTGGATAATCCGGTATTTCGCGGATAACTGATTTTAGGTTCATAAAAATAACTGCAGAGAAAGAAATATAAGTGTTTTCATTGAAGCCTAATATCTGTTTTATTTTTCAGTTTGGGTTTAATACCCCGCAGCTCTGCTGCGGCTGGGATTTTGAGAACTGAACGTTCTCAAAAGCTTCGAGCGATTGGCGAGATGATTTTGAGGTTTGGAGTCCTCAAATCATGCCGCTCTTGCGGCA
>JAHILE010000024.1 GCA_018897155.1 Nanoarchaeota archaeon
GATCCCGTAAATGCGCCATCTTTCAATGCCATACTCAATGTTGAAAAATGACATTTATAAATCTTTAAATTATAATCTCTGTAAAGTAGTTACAACTTCTTAACTTCTGGACAATTCTAACTTAAGTAGCCATTTACGATATTTAAGCTTTCTTTTGCCATTCTTTACAATCGGGTAACGTAATTACGACAATTTAGAACCCGTTAAATCTCAAACTTCTGTTATTTCTATGCGTATTCCCTAAAAAGTCAAAGAAACGGGCATTTAATGAAATACGGATAACTGCATGTGTGTAATCGTAAAACATTGAGTATCGCAATCATATTGCAACCTTGTTTGCACAAATATAGATTTATATTATTTGTCAATAAAGTGAACATCAAAGTATCACAAACAGATTTATGATACGATCAATAGGATACCTAAATATATGGCGATACTATGGAATCTCAAAAATTAAAAACCGCAGAAGCAAGCAATAGGAACAAGTTAAAAGAAGCGAAGCCACAGGTTTATGAAAAAATCATGAAATTTAACGAAAAGATTAAAAGAGGCGAAAGCATTGCCATTATTCAGTTTCAGTATAATTATACTTGCAATTTCCGCTGCCAACACTGCTCTGTAAAAGGGTTTCAAGGCAAAAACGATAAAAGGCAATTCACCATAGCGGATGTAAAAGAACTATTCCGGCAGGCTGATGAATTGGGGCTTGCGCGCGTTACAATTACCGGCGGAGAGCCTTTGGTATTCAAGGATTTTGATGAATTGGTAAAAGCTATTGACCCACAAAAATTCTATATCAACTGCGATACTAATGGATGGCTATTGGATGAAAAGAGAGCCAATCATCTAAAGAGCATTGGTGTTGATAGGATTCAATTAAGTCTGGACAGCTTTGATGCTGATGAACATGATGCCTTTAGAAACACCATGGGTGCGTATGACCGGGCAATGAAAGCAATTGATATAGCTCAAGAGGCGGGCTTAGGCATCTTCGTACAAACCGTAGTTACCAAACAAAGGCTTCACTCAGAGGAGTTTATAAAATTTCTAGAATTTTTCAATAAAAAGGGCATAGGCGTATTTGTGACCTATGCAAAGCCTGTTGGTGCATGGGAAGGTAATTTTGAGGCCCTTGTTAATAAGGATGACATGAACTATATGCGGGAGCTTGAGAAAAAGTATAATGTGTTTACGCATTTAACACCCGCCTATGGACTTAATATGGGTTGCATTGCGATTAAAGGAATGTTTTCTGTAACACAGTATGGGGATGTACTACCGTGTCCTTATATTCACGTATCAATCGGAAATGTCTTCGAGGAGCCCCTGAAAGACATCCTTCAAAGAGGAATGAATATCAAATTCTTTGGAGAACGTATCGAAACATGCCTTATTGCAGAGGATAGGGATTTTATTAACAAATACATAGTAAAAAGGGTTTATGGAAAACCTCTTCCAGTTCCCTGTAATGAAGTTTTTACTGAAGAAGACAAAACGCAAAAGCCATTCAACAAAGAAAAGAGCTTATTCCAATCAACATGATATTTACGTGAATCGTGTGGGGCTTATGAACATTACAAACGCCATAGACTTTCTTGAAAAACATGTTCCTAATCCATCAGCGGGTTTGCCTGATGAGTTATTCTATTATATTAGCAAAACAACGCCGCTAGTTAATGTTGATCTTTTAATAAAAGATGAAAAGGGGCGCACACTTTTATCGTGGAGAAACGATAAATATTGCGGAAAAGGATGGCATGTGCCTGGCGGAATTGTCCGGTTTAAGGAAACATTAGAAGAAAGGGTAAAAAAAGTAGCTGAAACAGAAATAGGAGCTGGAGTTACTTTTGAAACAACTCCAATAGCAATAAATCAGTGCATACTTCAAGATAGGGACATACGCGGTCATTTCATTTCGATTTTATACAAATGCCATATACCCGGCACATTCATCCCAAAAAACAAAGGATGCTCTCGCGATGATGCGGGCTATCTTATGTGGCATGATTCTAGTCCTAACAACTTAATAAAATTTCATGAAAGGTATAGAAAATATCTATAAAAATTTCACAATTTAAGAGGTTTGATAATGAAAGCAAAAGATCTTAGTGGACATGCGCCGGGTGGACAAAGAACAAAACTTGCGGAGGTACTTCCTTTGAATACGCCATTTGTTGTACAGATATTTCCCATATACGCATGTAATTTTAAATGTAAATATTGTATCTTTCCATTAGATATTTCCAAGAGAGGATTTATCTCGGACAAGGTTATCATGGACTTTGAACTATTCAAAAAATGTATGGATGATTTCGCCAAATTTCCCGATAAAATAAAGGTGTTGCGTTTTGTAGGTATAGGAGAACCACTATTGCATAAAAACATCGTAGATATGATTAAATACGCGGTTTCAAAAAAGGTAGCAAATAAAGTGGAACTTCTAACAAATGCATCACTTTTGACTCCAGAAGTGTCAGATTCTCTTATCTCGGCAGGGCTTTCGAGATTAGTTGTATCGTTACAAGGAACTTCAAAAGAGAAATACAAAGATATTTGTGGAGTAGATATTGACTTTGAGAAATTCGTTAAAAATATAGCCTATTTTTATAAAAATAAGGGAAATGCGCACGTTTATCTTAAAATCGTAGATACGGCATTAGATAATAAAGAAGACGAGCAGAGATTTTACAAAATTTTTGGAGATATTTGTGACAGCATTGCAATTGAACATGCCGTTCCTATTCATTCAGGTGTGGACTATAAGAAAGTATTGAAAAATAAAGACATAACAGTCACTCAATTCGGGTTGCCTATTTCTGAAGTTCAAATTTGCCCGCAACCATTTTTCCACATGCAGATCAATCCTGATGGAAAAGTAGTTCCTTGTTATTCTTTTGAATATCCTGAAATAATGGGAAACTGCAATGAACAATCAGTACTTGAAGTTTGGAACGGTAAGACTTTCCAACGCTTTAGGAGAACTATGCTTGATGGAACCAAAACAGTGTGCAAAACATGCGCAGAATGTAGTATAATTAAGTATAGATTATTTCCCGAAGATGTCTTGAATAACGATGCTGAAAGGCTTAAAAAAGCATATGAATAGGTGCACTGATGAAAAAACATAAAAAAAATGAAAGAGTTTGTCCAATATGTAAGTGCTCAGAAAAGACTCATCTCTATAAACAGAATTTTAATAACGACGTTATTTCTCCAATAACGGGTTATGATGTTGTCGTATGCAAGAAGTGTGGATTTGCCTATGCAGATAACATACCCCAGCAAAACAAATTCAACGATTATTATGCGTTACAATCAAAATGGGAATTTAATTATAGAAAGGGTGTTGTTTCAAATGAGTATATCAACCACTTCACAAAAATTTTTAACTTTTTAAATCCGCATTTAAAAAACCACAACGCAAGAATAGTGGATATTGGATGTTCGACAGGCGGTTTATTATCAATATTTAAAACAAACGGATATTCCAATCTTTTAGGACTGGACCCATCGCCGTCGTGTGCAAAAACAACAATGGAATTATACAATATTAAAGCAATCGCCAATAATATTTTTGATTTTAAAACTGATGAAAAATTCGATTTGATTACTTTATCTGCGGTCTTGGAACACTTGGTTGACCTTGACAATTCGATGCAAAAAATCAAGTCATTATTAAAAGAAGATGGTTTATTATTCTTAGAAATTCCTGATGCTGAAAGATTTGAACAGCATATCATCCCTCCATTTCAACATTTCAGTACGGAACATATTAATTACTTTTCCAAAGAATCCATAAGAAATTTATTAGCTATGCATTCTTTTAAAATACTGGAGCTGCAACAAACAGAAAATAGAACTAATAGGTCCATAGATCCAGATATTTTTGTTCTATCAAAAAATACAAACGCTGAGAAGTTTAAACTGATCCATGAGGATGTTTCTGAAATACATTTGAGAAATTACATAACCAAAAGTAATAAATATGATTTAGAAACAAAGAAATCCATCCATGATAAGCTATTGAACAAAGACAAAATAATTGTTTGGGGTGTGGGAACGCATACTCAAAGACTATTAAGTTCTGGATTAGATTTATCAAAGATAGTATATTTTGTCGATTCAAACGCAAAATATAGCGATAAAAAGCTAAAAGGAATAGAAATAAAGACACCGGGCGATATCCGGGAGGAAGACATTCCAATATTGATATCCTCTTATTCCTATCAAGAAGAAATTGCTCATCAAATCAAAGAAGTTCTGAAATTAAATAACGAAATAATAAAACTATATTAAGAAGGAAATAATTCCATAGAAACATATATTATGTGGAATCCCTCTTCAAGATAAAAATTAAAAACCATGCGCACAAAATAATTACGAGATGACCCAATGATTACAAAAATTATGCAAGAAGATCTGGAATTCATTATCCGTCAAAAATTACCGTGGGAAATGTTAGATAATTCTACAATTTTAATTGCCGGTGCAAATGGCTACGTACCTGCATATATGCTGGAAACGCTCCTTTATTTAAACGACAAGTGCAATAAAAATATAAAAGTTATCGCGTTAGTTAGGAACAAAGAAAAGGTCCTAAAACGGTTCTGTCACCATAAGAATAGAAAAGACTTGAAATTTATCGTTCAGGACGTTAGTCAGCCAATCATCCTGAAAAAAAACGAGAAGATCAACTATATAATACATGCAGCAAGTCAGGCAATTCCGAAATATTACGATACCGATCCGATAGGAACTCTAAGTGCCAATACGCTCGGAACAATAAACCTATTAAAACTTACAAACAAAGAAGATTTTAAAGGGTTTTTGTTTTTCAGTACCGGAGGAGTTTATGGAAGAGTTGAAGATAAAAACATTCCGATGAATGAAGATGCTTATGGGTACTTAGACCCGACGGATGTTAAGTCGTGTTATAATGAGAGTAAGAGGATGGGCGAAAATATTTGCGTCGGTTGGTTTCACCAGTACGGCATTCCAACGAAAATAGTCCGAATATCTTACGTTTATGGTCCGGGAATGGATTTAAATGATGAACGGGCATTTCATTCATTTGTTTCAGACATAGTTAATAATCGGGATATTTTAATGGAAAGCAGCGGCAATGCTACGAGATCATTTTGTTATATTGCCGATGCTACTTTGGCATTTTTTACTGTTTTACTGAAGGGCGGCAACGGAGAAGCGTATAATGTAGGAACCGAAAAAGAGACAAGTATTTTTGAGTTAGCACGCACTTTAGTAGGGCTATTTCCTGAAAGAGGTATTAAGATTATAAAAAAACAGGATGTAAATACGTTCGATGTTGTTAAAAGCTCAACACGAAGAAGTTGTTTTGACATATCAAAAATCAAATCACTTGGTTGGAAGCCTGTTTTTGATTTAAGCGAAGGTTCTAAGAGAACCATATTAAGTTTTTTAGAGGAATAATATGGAATCAAATTTGTTAGAAATCAGAGCAAAATATCTGTCAGGGATATTAAATAAAGTAGATTATGCCAAACAATGCCAGGCTCATCATGCTCAACTATTTGATTATTCGGAATTTATGAAAAATACGGATATTCGTTCCATTGAGATAACCGATAACGGCGTTTGCATGACCACTAGAGAAATGGGGATAAAGATGATGGCAAATCGCATTGACCGAGGAATTGCCCCCGTAGGTATTCTTAACTCGCTAGAATCTGAAGAAAACGAAGTTAAGGTATTAAAAAATCTTTTAAAAAGAAATTACGAAGATAAGTTCGTAATGATCGATGTCGGAGCAAATATTGGCTGGTATGGCATGAACTTCGCTAAATCATTTCCAAAGTCACAAATATATTCATTCGAACCAATTCCGGAATCTTATGCCAACATATTATCTAATATTGCACTAAATAACTTAACCAATATCACAACAATTCACTCGGGTGTATCGGATCATGAGGGTGTTGAAACGTTTTATTATGACACCGAACTTTCAGGAAATGCATCACTAACCAATCTCAGTGAAAAGAAAAATGTATCAACCGTAAATGCACAGTTAATCACTTTGGATAACTATTGCTCTCAAAAATCAATTAAGCCGGATTTTATCAAAGTTGATGTAGAAGGTGCAGAATTATTTGTTTTTAAAGGTGCTCGAAAAATAATATCCGATAACCACCCGATTGTTTTTGCAGAGATGCTTCGGAAATGGTCTTCAAAATTTGGATATCACCCAAATCAAATTATAGCGCTTTTTAAAGAACTCGATTATAAATGTTATACCTTATGCAAAGAACAACTAATTCCGCTTGAAATTATGACCGATTCAACTGAGGAAAAGAATTTCATTTTCCTCAATCAAAAATACCATAAGATTTAAAAATGATTTAACTAACGATATAATTAAAAAACAAATAACGTAATGACATAAAGCTCATTTGATAAAGAGATGAAATAATGGATAAAATATTATTTATAATTCCGCCGTATATGAATTTTGATAGTTTTGTAAATCCTGCTTTTAATGAGCGCACAACCGTCAAAAAATCAGGTATTTATGGACGCATTATTGCTGAAATGCCGCTAGGAGTGATCTCCATGAGCGCATATTTGAAGAAACACATCACGGTTGAAACAAAACTCATTGATTTCAATATTATTCTAAACAATATGGAAGCTTTTAAATACGAATCATTTTCAGAAATGTTTCAGGATATTCTCTCGACAAAAGAATGGAGCGACTATCAACCAAACATAATAGCGATATCCACTTTGTTTGCCCCCGCATATTATAACATGTTAGATGTTGCAAAAATACTACGAAATCTATTTCCTAATGCTTTGATAACTGCGGGTGGTGGTGTGCCCACCAATATGTATAAAGAAATATATGGGGCTAGCACATGTTTTGACGCTCTTTGCTATGGCGAAGGAGAAAAACCACTGTTGGGACTTGCAAAGGCGACAGACAAAAAAAAGTTCCTGAAAACAAATTCGTCGTGGATTACAAAAGAGAAGATAGAAAACAAAGAGTCTTTTCAACATGATTTCATCGAAAACCTTGATGAGATACCATTTTTTGATTATGATATTTTGAATATGGAGGGTTACAAACAAACATCTCTCCTGTCTTTATTCCCGCTTGAGAAAGAAAGAGGAAGAAAAGGAATGCCAATCATGACATCAAGAGGTTGTATTCATCATTGTTGTTTTTGTTCGTCGCACACAGTCCATGGAAGGAAAATGCGATATAATAGTGTGGGGCGAGTAAAAGAGGATTTCGAGCGCCTAAAAAAACAATATGGAGCGGAAACAATAGTTTTTTTCGATGATCATTTGATGTCTAATAGGCAAAGAGTTTTTAAAATTATTAATCTCCTAAATGACCTGAAATTGACGGCATTTTTCCCATCGTCCTTAGCCCTTTATGCTCTGGATAGAAAAGTTCTTGAAGCTCTAAAAAGCGTTGGTGTAGATAATCTTGTTTTGTCTGTAGAGTCTGGCAGTAATAGGGTTTTAAGGGAAATAATGCACAAGCCTCTTGACCTATCCATAGTAAAACGTGTAATTGCAGACTGTCGGGAATTAGGAATAGCTTCGGATGTGTCGATACTTATAGGGCTTCCGGGAGAAACAAAACAAGACATAGAAGATGCCAGAGTATTTTTAAAAACACTTGACGCAACGTGGTTCAGAATCAGTATGGCAACTCCGCTTGTTGGCAGCGAAATGCTTGATATTTGCATCAAAAACAACTATATTAAAGGAGATTACATAAATTGTGATTTCAAAAAAGCGGTTGTTGAAACTAAAGATTTTACAGCAGAATACATACAAGAAAAAGCATATTTACTAAATCTTGAACTTAATTTTGTATCCAATAGTGATTTTAGATTGGGAAATTACGAAACAGCATTAAAAGGATTTGAAAACGCAATAAAAACAAAGAGCGATCATGCATTTGCCTATTATTTTGCGGCCAAGTGCTATGAGATGATGAATTTAGAAGAAAAATACGAAGAATACAAAACGAAGTATCAAGAAATAATAAAAGAATCTGAATTTTGGAGAAACTACGCCAAACAATTTAACCTGGCTGAATTAAAATGATTTGCCTCGTGAACTCAATAAAAGATTTGATAACTTATTAAAAACATCCAAAGCATAGTCAAGAGGGTCTAAATGGTTAAAAACGACATATTTAAAAAATTATTCATTTTTGAAATGGCTAACAACCATATGGGCAGCTTGGAACATGGC
Organism: Nanoarchaeota archaeon; assembly: GCA_018897155.1. Classification (NCBI taxonomy): domain Archaea; kingdom Nanobdellati; phylum Nanobdellota; species Nanobdellota archaeon. The sequence goes on from JAHILE010000024.1 coordinate 8,254, forward strand.
TTGAAGATAATAAGAGAATTCCACGAAGTCAGCAAAAAGTTTGATTTCAAATTTGGCTTTAAGCTTCAATACAGGGATTTAGATACATTCATTCATCCGGATTTTAAAAATAGGATGGATATTAAATACATAAAACGCTTCTCAGAAACAAGATTGAAAGAAAGTGAATTAAAAATACTAAAAGACGAGATTAAAAAACACGGCTTTATAGCCATATGCACGCCTTTTGATGAAAACTCGGTTGACTTAATCGAAAAACACGATTTCGATATAATAAAAATCGGCAGCTGTTCATTCACAGACTGGCCATTATTGGAAAGAATAGCGAAAACTGAAAAACATGTAATTGCCTCCACAGCTGGCGCGTCACTGGAAGAAATAGACCGCGTAGTATCGTTTTTTGAGCACAGGAAGAAAGATTTCTGCTTAATGCATTGCGTAGGCGAGTATCCAACCCGCAATAAGGTATTGGAATTGAATCAAATAGATTTTCTGCGCGAAAGATACCCCGACATCGCCATAGGTTATTCAACGCATGAAGAACCCGGTAATTTAGATGCAATTAAGATAGCAGTAAGTAAAAGGGCAGCTGTTTTTGAAAGGCACGTAGGTATTAAAACAGACAAATATGCTCTCAATACATATTCATCCACACAGGAACAAATCAATAACTGGCTGTTATCCGCACAAGATGCATATGCTATGTGCGGGGTTTCGGACATAAGGAGAGATTGCTCGGAAAAGGAAAAAGCAGACTTATGCGGCCTGAAAAGAGGGGTCTTTGCCAAAAGAAACATAAAAAAAGGCGAAAAACTGGATATGGCGAATACATTTTTTGCGATACCCAATGTTAAAAACCAGATACTTGCCAATGATTTTTCCAAATACATGGAATACTGTGCAAACAAAGAAATAACCCTGAATAAACCCATATTGTTTAATGAAGTCGTAATGAAAAATTTGAGAGAAAAATTTTTACAGATCATCCAGCGCGTCAGGCAAATTCTCATCGACAGCAAGATAACTCTTCCAAACAAGATTGAATTTGAATTGTCCCACCATTACGGCATTGAAAAATTCGATGAATATGGGGCAGTAATAATCAGCTGCATAAACAGGGAGTACTGCAAAAAGATAATCATAATGCTTCCCGGGCAAAAGCATCCGGTACATTACCATGAAAAGAAAGAGGAAACATTTCATGTTCTCTATGGAGATATTACCATAACACTTGAAGACGTCGAAAAGGAATACAAGCCAGGTGAGCTAATTATTGTTGAAAGGGGCGTCAAGCATAGTTTCAGATCTAAAAACGGCGTGGTTTTTGAGGAAGTCTCAACCACACACTATAAAAACGACTCGTTCTATGAAGACGCACAAATAACACAAAATAAGAACCGTAAAACCGAAATGACATTTTGGTCCGACTGGTTAGTTAAGCCAATAGCATAATTTAGAATAATTCCCGTCAAGCGTCGTCTTTTAATTTATAAACAATAAGAAACTCATAAATATCTCTAGAGGCACCAGCTACAATGCCTATCGAGGGTCAAAATGCGAACAAAAGAAGAGATAAAAAAAGAAATTTTTGGCAAAGTAAAGGAATACTGCCTGCTAGCCCACAAAAAAGACGAATTTATTCCCGGCAAATCAAAGATAAACTATGCCGGCCGCGTTTTTGACGAAAAAGAAATTATATCCCTTGTTGATTCTGCGCTCGAATTCTGGCTCACGGCAGGCAGATTTGCAGCGCAGTTTGAAAAGGAATTTGCAGATTTTCTGGGCGTAAAATATTGCCTGCTGACAAATTCCGGCTCATCAGCCAATCTTCTTGCAGTTTCTGCCTTGACTTCATCGGCTCTTGGAGACAAGCAGCTAAAACCCGGAGACGAAGTAATAACCGTTGCTGCGGGATTTCCAACAACCGTAAATCCTATTGTGCAGAATGGGCTTGTTCCTGTGTTTGTGGATGTTGCTCTTGGCACATACAATATTCAGCATAACAGAATTGAAGATGCCATCACTGAAAAGACAAAAGCCATAATTGTCGCGCACACAATGGGCAATCCGTTCAATTTAAATGAAGTTGCAAAAATTGCAAAAAAACACAACCTCTGGCTTATAGAAGATTCATGCGACGCATTGGGCTCAAAATACGATGGAAAATATACCGGAACTTTCGGAGACATAGCGACATTCAGCTTCTATCCGGCCCACCATATCACTATGGGTGAAGGAGGCGCGCTTGTAACAAATAATCCTCAACTAAAACAGCTAATAGAATCATTTAGGGACTGGGGGCGGGACTGTTACTGCGGGCCGGGATGCGACAATACGTGCGGAAAAAGATTCAGCCAGCAATTGGGCACACTTCCGTTCGGGTATGATCATAAATACATGTACTCGCACATAGGATACAACCTAAAAGTCACTGACATGCAGGCTGCCATCGGAGTTGAACAGCTCAAAAAACTCCCGGAATTTATTGATGCGCGCAAAAGAAATTTCAAATTATTATACAACGGGCTGAAAAAGTACGATAAATATTTCATTATGCCTGAAACTGAAAAAGGGGCTGATCCGAGCTGGTTTGGATTTCTCCTGACAATCCGTGAAGGCGCAGGATTCACAAAGAATGATATCGTAAAATACCTTGAAGATAATAAAATAGCGACAAGGATGCTGTTTGCAGGCAATATTACGCGCCAGCCAAGCTTTAAGAATATTAACTATCGCATATCCGGCGGCCTTGAAAACACTGACAATATAATGAATAACACGTTTTGGATTGGAGTTTATCCCGGAATGACTGAAAGCATGATTGATTATATAATAAGTAGTTTTGATAAATTCATGTGCGACAAAATCTCGCAAGAAAAATAATTCATGGAAGTGTAGCTATGTGGAGTGATAATGTAACTGTTTGCCTTCTTTGTCGTAATGAAGAAAAAAGAATCGAAAATGCAATCAGGAATTTCAAAGACAAATTCAAAATACTGGTTATAGACGACATCCCGCCAAGCACGGATCGCACTCATGAAATCTGCAAAAAGCTTTGCGTAGAGTATACAAATGTAAACAGAGGCAACCGCGCTGAGCAGCCTGATTTAATGAATAAATTTTGGAAAAAGGTTAAAACTGAGTATATGCTTTTTGCGGCATGCGGCGAATATATTCCGGACGAATTACTGCAATTATATGCAAAAGTTGCAAACGAAAAATCATACGATGTTGTGCGCGCATGGAGAATAAGCATCACTGCCGGAAAGCATCTTTTGGTGTGGGGCGATGCCCGTAAATTCACAAAAAGAACAAAAGGCATAGGGCATTTACGATTCATGCGACGGGGAAGCATAGACTACAAAGGCAACATAATACACCGTGAAGGGAAAATGGTCAATCCGGAAAAATCATTAGCACCGTCAATTGATCCGCACCTTATGTTTTATCAGTTCAGGGATTATGACTCTTCATGGACCGAAATCAAACACGCAGGATACAACGATATCAATGCGATACAGCTTTATGAAAAAGGGGAAAAATATTCATTGTTTAAAATGCTGTACAAGAGCATAGGAGCATTTTTTGTCTGTTATTTTGTACGGGGGGCATGGAAACAAGGGCACCTGGGATTCATGCACTCATATTACCGGTTTACACACTACATGGGACTGTATCTGCGGCTTTGGGATATTGAACACAACCTGCAAAAAAAAGATATAGAAAAAATACATAACGACCTTCGATCAAAGCTGATATCAAAAGAAATCACGGTTGATGATTTATTAAAATATTGATGACAAAGTTGAAACCCTCCATATGCGAGTAGACAAACTCATAGAACAGTACCTAACATTTGGTGATTATTTATGAATGAAATAAAAAACACAGCAAATAAAGGAAGCATTATTCCGGGCGACAGCAGAGCCAGAAAAATAATCAGAAAGCCGGCTAATTTTTTATTGTACCACTACCGCAAAATATTCACGTCAGGGAAAACATTTGAAATCAACGGAAAGCAATATCCATACTTTTATCACATCCATAATGTGACCTGGAAAAATGAGCGCGCAGTAGAACTTTCAGTCGCCCTTGAATCCTTGAAAAAATATGAGGGTAAGAAAATACTTGAAATCGGAAATGTTTTATCGCACTACATCCCGATCACACATGATGTTGTTGACAAATATGAGATTGCAGATGGCGTCATAAATGAAGATGTTGTGGATTACAAGCCGTCAAAAAAATATGACCTGATTTTAAGCATATCGACTATGGAACACGTGGGATGGGATGAAGAGCCAAAAGACCCGAATAAAATACCTAGAGCAATTGAAAACCTTAAAAAATGCCTTTCGCCGGGCGGAGCAATTATTGTTACAATGCCTCTTGGCGAAAATCCCTATTTGGATGAATTGATTAAAAAGAGAAAAATACAGTTCAAAAAACAATATTTCCTAAAACGGGTCTCTAAAAATAATGACTGGGTACAGGTCGATTTGAAAGATATTGAGAATGTGAAATACGACAGCCCTTACCGCAATGCAAACGGAATAATCATAGGCATTATTTAAAAAATAACTCCGCCTCATGAACGAGGTATAACTTATTCTTGCAACACCGCATTCTCCTTAGCCCATGCGTAAAGCTCTTTTATCCCTTCCTTCGGCGAAACTTTCGGCGCCCACTTCAGAATTCTTTCCGCCTTCCTTATATCGCTGTAATAGACTTTCTGGTCCGCAGGCCTCCATTCGTGATGGCTTATTGGCGGAAGCAGCTGATTGCGGCCGATTTCTTCAAGGCATTCCTTTACTGATATGACATTTTTCGGCCCTCCGCCGATGTTAAAAACATTTCCCTTTGCCTCAGTGATATTCTCTATTTCTTTTATGCAAAGCGCGGCAACATCGCTTGCAAAAAGCACGTCCCGGACCTGTTTTCCGTCGCCGTAGATGCTCATCGCCTTTTTGCGCAGCGCAGAAATAACAAAGTGTGCTATCCAGCCCTGGTCCTCGTTGCCGTACTGATTTTTCCCGTACATGCAGCTGCAGCGGTTGACTACTGTCGGCATCTTGAAAACCTGGCTGTAATCCTGCATGTAGATGTCTGCAGCAAGTTTTGAGCATCCGTAAGGCGTGTGCTCCCGCGCATCTATTGAAAAGTTCTCAGGAATCCCCTTTCCTTTCAGTTCGCCGGCAAAATCATATCGCGTCTTCTGCTCTTGGAGAGGAACTGCATTGACATTATCGCCATATACTTTGTTGGTTGAAAAGAATAAGATTGCCTGCGCTTTTCCATACTTTCGCGCGGCTTCAAGAACATTTAAAGTGCCGTCGATATTTGTAGCCTTGTCCAGCATAGGATCTGCAATAGATGTGGTTACAGCCACCTGGGCGGCGGCATGGACTATAGCGTCCTTGTTTACAACAGCATCTTTAACAGCATCAAAATTCCTTACATCAGCCTCGATTATTTTGACATCAGGGTAATTCTTCTTTATGAACGCCCTGTTTTTTACAGAAGTCTCTCTTGAAAAGTTGTCAAATATTGTAACATCAAAGCCTTTTTTTGAGAATGCTTCCACAAGGTTTGTTCCTATAAATCCTCCGCCACCAGTAATTAAAATTTTCATTTTGAATCCCCATAATCTTGAAAAATGAAAAGCTTCGAATAAGCGAAGCGAAACGAGATGATTCTCATATCAATTCACCATAAAAAGATTCTATATCCCCTGCTGTTTTAGCCCAATCATATTCCTTTGCGGTTTTCTTTGCAGCGGCTTCAATCCTATTGCGTATATTCAAAGGCAAGTTATTTATTTCTATTATTCTTTCAGCAGCCTTCTTTGCATCCGAGAAATCGACAATAAATCCGTTCTTTCCGTCATTGATAAATGCGCGAAACGCTTGGATATCATTCAAAACCGGTATGCAGCCCGCTGCCATGGCTTCAATTGCAGATATGCCAAAGCCCTCATAACTTGATGCAAGCACAAAAATGCCTGATTTTTTGTAGTATTCAAGAAGTTCTTTTCCATGCTTTTCGCCTTCAAAAAATACGTTTTTTTCGACACCTAGGGACTTTGCAATAGCTTGCGCCTCTTTTTGTCTGCCCCAGTCGCCGCCCACAACAAACAGCTTTATGCCCGGGATTTTTTTCCTGGCTTCTGCAGCGCATTTTACCAAATTGTCGACGCGCTTGTTCTCTGAAATCCTTCCGACAAAAAGCAATGTACTTTTTTCCGGCTTGCGCGCAATGTCAAAAAAATCATAGCGTATGGAATAAGGCACATATGCGCACTTGTTTTTTGATATTTTTGAAAACAGCTCAAGGTCGTTTTTGCTGTGCGCAAATATCTTGCTTATGCCGGATGAAACAAGCCTGAACCATCCGAAAAAATAGAATTTCTTAAGAACAGACAAGTTTTTTGTATGAAATATTCCGCCGTGCGTCGAAAGAACAAGCGGCTTTCCGTGCAGCCATTTTGTAAGGGAAAAATAATCTGAAAAGAAACCGACGCCATGTATGTGAATCACATCATAGTTTTTGGCGAATTTCAGGACAGAAGGCGCGATTTTGTAATATTTCAGATTAGAATATGGAAGCCGGTAAATGTTTATGCCTTCAAAAATATCCCTTGCAGGAAGTTTTTCGCTCGCGTATGCGCAGGTATTCAAGCATGCGACATCGCTCGTATGTCCGCGCGAAATAAGCTCCTTGCACAGGTCAAGAACATAGCTTTCAATTCCGCCGGTGCATGGATAAAAATGCCCGCAAACATGAAGAATTCTGATAAAATCACCAAACCGCGTTAATTAACTTATAAACAAAAGCTTAAAAAATACAATATTCCTCCAATACGTGTGTGATTATATGTCAAAAGAACTCGTAACCGGAGGATTCGGATTCATAGGGACTAACCTGGTCAGGCGGCTTGTAGCCGATGGACGGGATGTCGTGGCTGTTGATAATCAATTTCTTGGCCGCGTCGAAAATCTCGACGGCGTAAACTGCGAAAAAATTGTATGCGATATCTGTAATTTCCAGAAGCTTAAAAACATAGTTGAAACGCACGACATTAAAAAAATATACCATCTGGCCGGATTCTCGAGCGCGCCGATGTTTAAAGACCATTCAGAACGCATAATAAGCAACCTCACCGGATTCAAAAACATTCTTGAGCTTGCCGCAACCCGTAAAATAAATGTAGTCTACGCAACTACGAGCTCTCTTTATGCGAGATGCCAAAAACCATATACGGAGGATATGAAAATTGTCCCGGGAACACCTTATGAACTCAGCAAATACCTGATGGAAATCACAGCGCAGATGTACCTCCAGTATTTTGGCGTTTCTGCAAAGGGCGCGCGCTTCTTTTCCGTATACGGGCCATACGAATCGCACAAAACGCAGTATGCAAATAATGCGACCCAGTTTCTTTGGGACCTCCGGGCAGGGCGCGCTCCAATAATTTATGGCGACGGAACGCAGACGCGCGACTTCACATATGTGAGCGACGTTGTTGAGGCGCTCATGAATATCATGGAAAAGGGAAAAGATGCCGAAATCTACAATGTCGGAACAGGAATTGAATACTCATTCAATCAGCTTGTAGGGATTTTAAACAAAAAGCTTGGCACAAACATAAAGCCGACATACGTAAAAAACCCGCTTAAAAATTACGTGCAAAGCACGCTTTCGGATATCTCAAAAATAAAGCGCGAAATCGGATGGGCTCCTAAAATGCCTTTTGAAGATGGGCTTAAAAAAAGCATAGAATTCTATTCAAAGAATCCGCAAAAAGAGCTTTAAAGCCAATTAGTTAAATCGACATCAAATAGGGTATTTTCATTTTTTAAGCCTCCTAAATACATCATCCGCAAAACCGCGGAAAACACCAAAACCAGTTGCAAATGCTCTGAACAGTATTATAACAAATGCCCAAAATCCAACCAGAATATCTCTTTTGAATATGTGTATTAGCAAAGGTAAAGAAAGAAATAATATTGCTATTGTTGGAATTATTTGATATATTACAATCCATGAAAATGGCGGCATCTTTTGAAAAATAATCCAACGCACAACATCACTAAGTGCAGAGGAAAAAAATAGTCCTGCAAAAAAGATTTCCAAAAAGGCGCTCTTTGGCGTATATGAATGCCCTTTTTTGAGCGTTTTTTCTCTTTTTTGGTAAACTCTGTATCTCCATCGCGCGTTTCTGTATTTTTGGCGCAAGTACTTCATTAAAGTGTTAGGGTGTGTGTGGTAAACAATGGCTTTAGGCGCGAAAACCATTTTTGGGGCTGTCAAAGTCCCAAAATCCTTGCGCTCCGCTTTAGGCTTTTCAGACGATGTCTGAAAAAGCTTCGAGCCTTGCGAGATGATCCTATAGCCCGACTCGGCAATTCTAAATGAAAGCTCAGGGTCCTCTCCGGCGGATGTTGAAAACGACTCGTCAAATCCGCCGAATTTTTCAAATATATCCTTGCGGTACCCTGCAGAGAACGTCCCGATAAAATCAATAGATTTCATTCCCGCCATTTTCGCGTGCCTCTCCTCGATTTCATACTGCGCAAATCTTGCGATAATTTCCTTCTGGCGCGTCCTGTAAGTGCCTGAAACTCCGACAACAATTTTATCCGAGAAAGGCGCGGCCATTTCCGCAATCCAGTTCTCCTCCGGCTCGCAGTCGGAATCCGTAAATAATAGTATGTTTCCGCGCGCCATTCTCGCGCCGAAATTGCGCGCAGATGCCGGGCCTTTGTGCTGGCGCTTAAAGAACTTAACATTTTTGAAAGATTTGACAATATCTACAGTTTTATCAATTGAGCCGTCGTCGACAACAATAATCTCAAATTTCTGGCTTATATATGCAGTGCTTCCTTCTTTATCAACAACCTCGTAATTTTTAATGCTCTGCAACTGAAGCGCCTTGATGCAGTTGCCTATTGTCTTCTCGGAATTGTAGGATGGCATTATTACAGAAATCATTTTTTATCATCTCTTCATGCATTGGATTAAGATCATCTCGTTTGCTGCTCGCAAACTCGAAGCTTTTGAGGGCTCCAACCTCAAAAAGCTTGGCGCAAAATGCCATGATTTTTTATCATTCTCCTTTTTCTTTGGATAAAAAACCATTATTTCAGATGCTTGACAAACGTCGCGCCTGCCTTGATTATCCGCGCCATTTCCTTTGGATTTTTCACTCCCTGGACAAGCTTTCCTGCAATATATTTTGGCCGCAGGTAAAACTGCCTTCGCGCCTTATTGCAAATCTTAACAAGCTCGGCTCCGCTCAATCCGGGTCTGTCAACAACGCAATTATGCAACCCCTCAGGAGTCAGCCATTTTGAATAATCTTCTGTTGTAAGATACCCTTTTGCTTTTGCGCGCTTGTAATCCTCAGTTATCGGATAAACCATGAGCGGATAAAACTGTGCAGTATCCGGATGCAGTTCCTTTGAAAAATCAATAGTCTCCTGTATGCTTTCTTTTGTGTCGCTGTCAAGGCCCAAAACAAAGCAGCCATTAACAAGAAGCCCTGCGCGTCTTGCATTGTTCATGAACTCAAGCTGCATATCTCTCGTGGTCCTTTTATGTATTGATTCGAGCACCCTTGCGTTCGGGCTTTCAAAGCCAACGCACATGAGCCTGCATCCTGCGGATTTCATCACATTAAGTGTTTCCATGTCAGTATTTACGCGCGCGTTGCACGACCACTTGATTTTTATGCCGCGCTTTTTCATAAGCTCGCAAAGCTCAATAGTCCTTTGCTTGACTGCGGGAAATGTCTCATCCTCAAACATGATTTCCTTAACTTCTGGCAGTTCTTTCTGGATGTATTCAAGCTCTTTGACAACATTTTCAATAGAGCGCGAGCGGTATGATCCCTTAAAAGGGCTGTTGCAAAAACTGCATGAATAAGGGCATCCGCGCGCGGTAAGTATTGTCACTTGCGGAAAAGTCAGCGATGCGTAGAAATAATCGCGCACATTCAGGTGCTTCTTGTAAACTTCAGAGACAAACGGCAGCTCGTCAAGATTTTTGATTAATTCGCGCGGCAGATTATCAACAATTTTTTTGCCGCTCGCAAAGCTCAGCCCTGCAACGCTGTCAAGCTTTTTCCCCGCTTCAAGGGCTTTTGCAAGGTCTCTTACAGTGTAATCATATTCGCTGCAACAGACAGAATCGATTTTGCCAAGCGCAATAGTCTCGTGCGGCATCGCAGTAGGGTGCGTTCCGACAAGATTTATGTGAGCCGTTGGCACTGCCTCTTTTATTGCATCTGCAACAGCCACATCATTATAGATGCTTGGCGTGCTTGTGTCAATCACAACAAGAGCGGGATTCTCGCGCTTTGCAAGTTCCATGACTTGATCGCGCGACATATTCTTTGCAACGGCATCGATGAGCAACACGTCAAAACCTTCTTTTTCAAGAACGCCCACCATATACGATAAGAAGTAAGGCATGTATAATGTTCCGCTCTTTGTAACACAGGGAGAGCGCGATTGTCTCGAAAACCCTTTAATATAAGGTGGATTTACTGCCAATATTTTCATATTTGACCCCTCAACTTCTTTGTTTCTTGTGTTGTTCTTCGCGGGATGTTGAGTTTTTTCATAATTTTTATGATCCCTGCATGGCTATAACTAAGTTTTTTACCAATCTCTGAGATGGTTAAGCACTCATCATGATACATTTTTTTTATAGCCCCCCCCATTTCCCTAAGTTTTTCTAATTTCTCCTTCTCTCTTATTTCTCGCCTTTTCCTTCTCCATGCCCGCTTATATTCATTCTTTTCCTTGCGAGATAATGTTATTCTGTCTTTATTTCCTTCCCATAATGCACCCAGTTTATAAAACACGCAATTTGGGACCCCATATTTTTCGAAAATTACCTTAAAAATTGCTAAAAGTTTTTTAGAGTCAGTACTATTAAATTTAATATAATATGTATTGTTCCTTCTGCATATTTTTGGGTTTACATTCCATTTTTTTATGAACCAGTCTTTTATTATGGTGTGTTCTATATAGGTAAACGAATCGGTGGAAAAATTTACTAAATTTTCTAATATTGTGACGTGTCCATCATCTAGATACCATACTGCTAGACCTAGTTCATTTATTTGGTCTAAAATCTCCGAGGTTATTCTTTTTTTTCTATCAAAATAAAATATTTTATGATACTCGCTTAGTAAAGGAAGTGAAGATGTTTTAATTATGACTTGGGGGTATTTCTTGTTTAATTTATAATTCATATATTCTTTATCCTTTAACTTACACCCGAAAATTTTCAGGATCTTGTCTTTCCATATTAAGTAGTCTCTTTGTTTTGATGAGTGCGTTTCCTCAAGATAATAATTTGTTCCATTACCGTGTGATAAGCTACCATCCCCTAATAAACTACCCAAAAGCACCTGCTTGCAATCTTCAGTAAACAATATATCCAAATATTCAGGATTCTTATTTAAGTTTGCCAGAGATATTTTTAGTTTCGTTTGTTCTGAACGGGGCTTTCCGTAGAACGGATGGTTTTTACCGCTCATTGCTTTCGACATCTTCTGTTTTGTTTCTTCGGATCGTTTTTTGCCTGTTTTAGACTCTGCGATTTTTCTTACTCGTTTGTCTGTTTCCTTTGTCAAACCTCTATTCCAAGGGATGTTGCTTTTCCTCGTAAAATCATCATTGTTCTGGTCTTTCATCTTATACCGAAACTACTTAGTTACTAATATATTTAAAGGTCCCATATTTTGTAACACATCACATGACGCACGGCGAGCGGCTCTGCCTTGAATATTTCGGAATAAATGGCGGATTTAATAATAAAACTTTCATACAAGACGTATTTTGCAGATAAATATATATAAACTGCTTTTAAATGTCTGAATATTATGAATGAAACGCCTGGCAAACCCGAATCAATTCTTAACAAGATGTCGGAAAATTACAAAAAAGACAAGCTGCTATTCACTGCAATTGTTTTAATCCTCGCGCTAGGTATTTTTTTCAGAGTGTACCAATATAATGCTGAAGGTGCTCTTGAAGGGGATTCTCCGGGCGTAGTGGCCGGAAGCCTTAAATGGTATTATCCGCACGACTACTTTCCAGGCCTGATGCACACATACCCTCCTTTGGGAAACATAATTTTTGGTGCAGGGTGCATGCTTTCTGGCGCTGACTTCTCTCCAATAATCCAGCAGCCACAAAACTTCTATCCGTCAATATTTCCGTTAATCGGAGAGCCGTATAGCCGGGCAGAAAAATACTGCGTAGCGCCATCATACCTCGCATCCATCCTGTTATTCCTGGGTCTTGTTGTTTTCTCTTTTTCAATTCTTGACAAATATAGTGCAGCGTATTCAATTGCTTTTTTTGCATTCTTTGGCATTATTATCCAATGGGGTCGCGTAATATACTATGACGTGATTTTGTGGACATTAACAATATACGGGCTCTTATTTTTATGGCGGGCATACAAGGCAGAAAAAGGAAACAAAAAAGAATATTATTGTTTTCTAATTTCTGCAGCCTTTTTCGGGCTTGCGACTGCGACAAAATATACGGCCGTTATATTTCTTCCATTTGCGATATTTATCATATTGGAAAAATACTCATTCGGTTTCTTTAAGCATTTTTCCAGCATGGCAAAGATAAACTTAAAGACGCTCAGCAATCCGGAAAAAGAAGAAGAGGGCTACTCTTTTTTCATATCTGCAAAATACATGATAATGTCAGTTATTGCATTTTTATTCGCCATGCTTCTGCCATACAAATTCAGCCTGACTGACTTTTTTGATGTGAAAAATACATTTTTTACATTTTACCCTAATCTTGGAAAAGTTGTCATCAGCGGATCGTTTCCAAAATTCTTCATCGATTTCCTGTTCAATATCTCTTTATTTGACGCAGCCATCGCAATTTTTTCAATAAGCACATTCATAATATTATTGAAAAAGACTGCAATAACAAGAAATGCATCTAATAATGAACGCTTCATACTTTATCTAGTCGTATTGTTAATTGTGTCTTTAACAATATCCGCTGCTTTTGATTACAGCATAAATAGCGGGCTCGGGCGCAGATTGATTCTTTATGTTTTTGGATTAGTCTTCCTTATGTCTCTGGCATTTTCAGATGCAGAATACTCTATTTTTAGCGCTTTGAACATCAAAGATTCTGATAAAAAACGCGCCGTCTTCTTCATATTTTTATCCATTTATATAGTGTTTTCCGCAGCATCGCTCTTTTCTGCCGCACCGTATTATGCCCAAACAAAGGGGCCGCTATGTAAACTTGATGAGGCTCAATGTATAACATACCCGTGGCCCATACACAAACTCGTTTCAGACACTATGAAAAACATGCTAAAAGAAAATGAGACATTTTACGGAATTAATTTGCACATGTACCTCAGGCAAAAAGACGACTTTATAATATGGCAGATAGAATCGCAATTCCAGCAAAAATACGGGCGCCCGCCGACAATTACTGAAGTATCCAATATATTCGATTTTGAAGGCAGGCACATCAGGTATTTCATTATGTCCTCTTTTGAACCTGTTTTTGAAGGGACAATTGAAAATAAAAAAGAAATATTCCGCAATTACGAGCCCAAAAAAGTCATTCTAATAAACAACATTGAAGCCGCATACATATATGATCTTGAGGATCTCGTGCCTCGCAACGCAACAAAAAGCAGAACAGGATAAAGGGATTATAGGATTATAAAGATTGGCAATTAAAAAAATTGCATGAAAGTAACCCTTGTCCTTTTAACACTGAATGAAATCATTCCGGTAAAGGAAATGTATCCGAAAATACCGTTTGATGCAGTTGATGAAGTGATTGCGGTTGACGGAGGCTCGAAAGACGGCACAATAGAATTCTTCAAAAAACAGGGAATAAAGGTTGTTGTCCAGAAAGAGCGCGGCCGCGGAAGAGGTTTCATGTACGGTCTCCAAAATGCAAAGGGAGATTATATTCTTTATTTCAGCCCGGACGGAAACGAAAATCCCAAAGACATCCCACGGCTTGTAGCAGAAGCAAAAAAAGGATATGACATTGTGGCGGGATCCCGCTTCATGGATGGCGGAAAAAGCGACGACAGCGATGATCCGCTGCATGTGCGAAATCTAGGCAATCATTTTTTTACTGCGATAATAAACCTTTTTTACGGCTCAAAATACACTGATGCAGTCAATGGATTCCGGATAGTCAAAAAAAGCGCGCTTGAAAACATGAAACTTGATGCAACCGAATATGAAATAGAATTCCAGATGTCGATTCGCGCGGCAAAAAATAAGCTCAAAGTCGCAGAGATTCCGACAATAGAAATGGAGCGGATAGGCGGTGCGCGCAAAGCGCAGACATTTCGGATGGGCTGGAGATTCTCAATATTTTTCTTAAAAGAGCTTTTTAAAAAATAAATAGTGACTGCATACAAACTTTTTAAAGGTATTCTCTTCAATAAATACTATGCGAATTCTCTGCCTCAATCCTGGGCCTTCCGGCAGCATTGACAAAAAAGAGCTGTTTGTGAAAGAAGGCAGGTGTATGGAGCGAAGCGGCGCGTGGAGCAATCTGCGCATGCCGATAAGCCTTGCGTACATATCAAGCATACTCAAAAAAGACGGACATGAAGTCCGGCTTATTGACGATATTGCAGAATATTCCTTAAACGACAAAACAAAGCTTGACTCAATCCTTGAAAAATTCCAGCCGGACCTGGCAATAATAAACACATCACTGCCTTCTGTGCTGACCGAAGACATGTTTGCAGTCAAAAAAATCAAGGAGAAATACCCGAAAGCAATTATTGCAATGATTGGCGTTGCTCCCACGCTCATCACAGGCGAAATACTGAAAGCAGGCCCTGTTGATATCTGCATAAGGAAAGAGCCGGAAATGATATCAAAAGAGATTTCTGCCTGTATCGCATCCGGAAAAGACTGGAAAAGAGTATTGGGCATAAGCTTTGTCCATAACAAGGCAATAGTAACGAATCCGGACGCGCCTCTTGTTGATATAAACGCGCTTCCGATGCCGGATTTTGATTCTCTTCCTCTTGATGCTTATAGAACTCCGATAGACAGGAAAAAACAGGTATTAATAGATGTTTCAAGAGGATGCCCCTACAAGTGCATCTATTGCACTGGAACAAAATTTTACGGCCACGATTTCAGGTACAGGAATCCGGAAAAGGTTCTTGAAGAAATAGAGCATGTAAAAAAACTGGGTGTTCGAAAAATACTCTTCTGGGCAGATACTTTCACATTCAATAAAAAATTCGTGATTGATTTGTGCAATGGAATGGTTGAACGCGGGCTTGAAAAAGACATGTCCTGGGTTGTTAATTCGCGCGTGAACACAATCGACCAGGAAATGCTAAAGCATATGGATGAAGCAAACTGCTTCCTTGTAGCTTTCGGAGCTGAAAGCGGCAACCAGGAAATACTGAATTATGTGAACAAGGGCATAACTCTCGAGCAGACGCGAAATGCCTTCAAGTGGGTTCATGAAACCAATATAGAGAGCGCTGCGCATATCGTATTCGGCCTCGCGCCCTTTGAGACTGAAACGACAATCAAAAAAACTCTTGATTTTGTAAAAGAGATAAAGCCCAATTACGCGAATTTCCACATAGCGACGCCGTACCCGGGAACAGAGCTTTACGCGCGCTACGACAAGGAAGGATACATAATAAACAAGGAATACACGCGCCTCGAATCGCCCAAGGCAAACATAACGCTTCCGAATCTTTCAAACAACGACCTTGAACACTGGCGCGACAAGGCCTTTTTCGACTTTTATGTTACTCCAAGAATCGCAATTCAGGAATTGAAAAAAGTGCGGTCGTTTCCGCATCTGTACAATCTTGTCACTAACGGATTATGGTTTATGCAGGGATGGATGAATGCAAGAAAACTCTAATTTTAAAGACATAATCAAAAGCGAACGATTTATTGAAACAGCAATCCTCATCTTATTCGTATCCATTTTCATTTTTCTGAAACTCGCGCAGCCGTTGAATTACGAGCTATCTCACCAGTATCCGACGTTTTATAATGCGAATGATAACTTCGGCAACGGATATTCGATGCCCCAATACGTAAAAGAAGTGGGCAATTTTAAATACGAACCTCCAAACACAGTTTCCGGATTTAAGGATGTTGTGGGATATTATCCGCCGCTTCAATCTCACTTAGGCGCAATGGCTTCCATAATTACCGGTGTCGAAACATATGATGCAACAAACATAATAGCCATTTTATTTTCAATACCACCTTTCATTTTAATTTATTTTGTCATACGAAGATATTCCAAAGAACTCGCCATATTGAGCCTGCCATTCATGCTAGGAATTTTTAACTTTAATTTTGAAGTAGAGCGTGCTTTTGGGCAGTGGATATACATTACGGGCGCGCTATTTCTTGCATCTGTTGTATGGCTTGCAGATCGCCTGCATGCAAAATATTCCAGCATATTCCTTGCAATATTATTAACCGGCGCGGCACTGGGGCACATGTCCGAAGCAATATTCTCGGCAGGATTCTTAGCAGTCTTCATGGCATTAAGATATCTGAAAGAAAAACAATTGGATATGCCCGCCCTTAAGAACGTGATTATTGGATTTACGATGTTCGCCATCATCGCTTCATACTACCTGATTATTTTTAAGAATAGCTGGATGGTGGGATTTCAGCAATTCTCATTCGAAGTAATGTCAGTGTCGCCGATTGCCGCAAGCCTCGGGGTAAAAATAACTGACTTTGGAATTGTTGTCCTATTGGTGCTTGCTGGCCTTTTGATTGGAATCAAACAGCTGGCATTCAGGAAAAAAGAAGAGTTTCCGTTTACTGCAGTTATTGCCGGAATATATATCTTGATTATAGGTTATGGAAATTATTTCGGCCTCGGCTTAAGAGCATGGCAATCGCGGCATGCATGGCCCATTTATTTTTCGGTTTTTTGCGGAATTGTAATTTATTCTTTAGGCGCAAAGTACTTCAAAAACTGGAACTATAAACACTACGCCATACTGAGCGTCACACTTATCATATTATTTTCATACACACATATAGGGATGTTAAAAGGTGGTGGACTTATTGATCAAGATGGATGGAATGCACTGATGTGGATAAAAAATAACACTCCGGAAGATGCAAATATAGGATATTTTTATGGAACCCTGCCATCACAACCGATGAGCCTTTGGTCAACGAATCGAATTGCATACATAGTTGATTTGGAAGATTATTCGGACGGGATTAAAAAAGGAATAGTAAAAGACAATTACACAATGATGCAAACAAATGAGATAGTTAATGCATATTATCCATACAGAAAAACATTGTTCAGTTACGGATATCATAACGACACGTCAACATACTTTTTGTATTCAAATGATCTGAATTATTATGTGTTTCCGCTGGCTATTTCCGCAACAAACAACCAATATGTTTCACAATACAATCTTATGATACTTCAAGAGCTGTTAAAACAAGAAAAGATTAAAGAGACATATAAAAACGGAGCGTATGCAATATTTGAAGTGATAAAACTCAATGATACCGCAGCCTAGTCATTGACTTGTACATATTCAAAGTGATAGGATATGAAACTAGACAATCATTCAGAATTTGAAAAAATTATTTTAAGCATTGTACTCGGCACACTCATCATCAGAATCATATTCTTTGACGAAGGCTGGGCAGTGGTGCTTAAGATATGCATGATGATATACGGTATGTTTATTCTTCCGGGAATTGGAATAACGTATCTTCTCAAAGACATAAACTTTTTCGAACGGCTCGCATTATCCGTTGCAATCAGTGCGGCACTGCTTGGCACATCCGCATACTATCTGGGCATTCTTGGCGTCCATGTGAAATATTCTGCAATAGCCCTACCAGTATTTTTCAGTATTATCTCGTTGACGATAATGCTCAAAGAATTAAAAAAGATTGATAATAACACGCCATAAATAAATGGGCCCCATCTTCAATACATTTATTCCGGATTTTCCGTAAACACGGCTCAATTCCTTGCTCGGAACCTCAAGAATGCGATATTTGTTCTTTGCACATTTCATTGTCATTTCAGTTTCAATGTCAAAAATATTGGCTTTTAGTCCGAGTTTTTTTGCAACGTCTTTTTTTATTGCCCGAAAGCCGTTCTGGCTATCGGTTATCCTGACTCCAAACCGGTAATTGATTATAAGCGTTATGATGGCTGAAAAACACATCCGGATAAACTGAGAAATTGTTCCGTGAAGCTCTTCACTGCCTCCAAGCATTCTTGAAGCAATTACCATATCTGCAGAGCCGCTTTTAATCGGAGCCACTATTGCCGGAATATCTGCAGATATATGCGAGCCGTCGGCATCGATAAAAACGAGTATGTCGCCCTTTGCCGCGTCAATTGCAAGTCGCATTGCCGCGCCTTTTCCCCTTCCGTTGTCAATGAGAGTTCTCGCGCCAAGGGATTTTGCTATTTGAATAGTATTATCGGTTGATTTTTTTGCGCCGACAACAAGAATTTCAGCCCCATGTTGTTTTACGCCAGAAATTATTTTTTTTATTGTTTTTTCTTCGTTATATGTGGGGATGATTATCGTAATCATACACACTTTTGAAACTTTTAAATTTATATAATAATGTAGCCATATGCCGTTTGAAGCTATAACAAAAGAAGAAACAAAAAAGCACTATAACGCTCTTGAAGAATTCACAAACAAATCAGACCCGTATTATTTTAAAAGGCGCGCGGAGCATTTATTGCAGTTCTTAAGCAAAATGCCAAAGTCTTCCAAAATCCTAAATCTTGGCTGTGGAGACGGCAGATTCACTAGGCTCATTAAAGATTGCGGATTCAGAGACATCGTTGATGCAGACATTTCATCATCCCTTTTAAAATCAGATACCTGCCGCAAACGGGTTCTGGGAGATGCTGAAAATATTTCATTCAAAAAAGAGATGTTCGATGCAATAATCATGACTGATGTAATTGAACATATCGAAAACAGGAATAGGGCCATAAACGAACTGCAAAGAGTTCTCAAAAAGAACGGAGAACTATTCATAACTTATCCAAATTCCTTATGGGTGCCTGCACTCAACGCTCTTGGAAAAATCGGGATTAAGGTTGATGCAAAAGACGGCAGGATACCGACAAAACAGTTCGAAAAAGAAATAGAGCCTTATTTCAAAATAAGCTCATTTACAACAATAATTATAATGTCAAAACTCCCTTCCAAAATACTAACCGCTTTTGAAAAAATTGAGGTGAATATTCCGAAAAAAATAATCAACCGTTTAGGGCTTATGCATGTCTATATAATAAAAAAGAGATGAACAAAAAATGGTTTCAACACTCATGCATCTCGTATGGTCTCTAACGTTCTCAAAAATACTGCGCATAAAAAATGTTGCGCGCTTTTTATTCTTCGGGATACTTCTTGATTTTGATTTCATACTGGATTTTTTCTGGAAACGGCCGATTGACCACCGCGACTATTTTCATAACATCTTTTTCATAATTTTCCTGCTTTCCGCATTGTGGCTATGGAACCGGAAGAAGAAAGACAATGAACTGATGAAATCAGCAGCTTGGGCGCTTTCTCTTCACACATTCCTTGACTTATTTGACGGTGTCGGAGTTCCTCTTTTCTTCCCGATTTGGTCTGAGCGGATTCTTCTATACCCTCTAGGCCAGAATTACATATTTCCGCTAAAGCTGATTTGGGAGGGAAACATCTATTTTACAGTAATTTCCCTTGTAATATTATTCATAGTACTGCACACGTACAAACATAAAAACAAGGAAATGGACAAATCAGAATTGTGAATAGTTACTTCACGGATTTAATGATTAAGCCATCACCGAATGTTGTCGGAGTTAAACTGCGGGGAAATACTTTCTTAAATCTTACATATATGCCGTTTGTTGTCGTTACTTTTATCTTGAATCCTTTGGAAATAAGCAATCTTTTTATCAATTCAAGGTTAAAATCCTTCACATGGCCCGAATAATCTGCTAATTTTATCCATTCATCTGTATCCGCACAATATGTTGGTAATTTACCAAACAATACTTTTATACGATTCTTGAAACACACAACATTTGGAATAGATAGTATAAATTCGCCATCTTTTTTAAGCACCCTATGGACCTCTTCCAAGAAAAAGTTAGTTCCGTACAGATGTTCTAAAACCTCTCCTGCAACCACACAATCCACGCTGTCGTTTTTTAACGGGATTTTTTTATTCAAATCGCTGATAATATCCGCATCTCCGGCAAGATTTAGTGTTTTAACTAGAAAGCCTTCGTCTCTCTCTCTCTCTCTCAATTTTGTTGGCACATATTCTTTGTTTGAATCACCCAAAATAAGAATCTCTTTTTTATCCTTAGATATTAATGACATTGTTATGTCCATCCGATCTAGATAAAACTTATCAGTCATTTAATCACAACTATTTTTAGCATGTTGATTTTATAAGACTATTCCACCTTGATAATTAGCAAATATCCCTCCATTAGGTACTAATATAAAGATTTTAAATAAAATTATAATTGGCGATATAATGAAAGTAGTTCTGATAAATCCTCCGCATCCTTATCTCACTGACCAGAAAAGAAACCAGCCTCTGGGAATAATGTACCTGGCAGCGGTGCTTGAAAAAGAGAATTATGACGTGGCTTTGGTTGACCTGTGCTATGTTGAAGAGACTGACTGGTTAAAAAAAATTCCTGAAGCGGACGTCTACGGCATAAGCGCGACAACCATAGATTATCTTAGGTCTATAAATATTGCCAAAAAAATAAAAGAAGCCCGCAAATGCATAGTAGTGCTTGGTGGCGCTCATGCAACTGCAACGCCAAATACAATTGACACCATATTCGACAAAATAGTTATCGGCGAAGGAGAACTCGCTTTTCTGGATTTATTGAATGATCATAAAAACAAAATCAATAAAAGAATATATCAAAGGGAACCGATAAGCAACCTGGACACGATTCCGTTCCCTGCAAGGCATCTTCTTCCTGAAGATTCAATAATCAGCTACAGCCTCGTAGAAAAAGGAAAGCCTGCAACATCCCTTATCACTTCAAGGGGCTGCTGCAATGCATGCTCGTTTTGCGCAAGCAAAACAATGTGGGGGCGAAAGGTAAGGTTCAGAAGCCCTGACAATGTTATCGAAGAATTAAAAAAGATAATTCAGGACTACAAAACATGCCACTTCAGGTTCCATGACGATACAATGACCCTGAACAAATCAAGACTCTTGGAATTGTGCAAAAAAATGGAGCCACTGAAAATACACTGGCGCGCGCATACCCGCGTAGACTGCTCGGACATTGAAACGCTCACCGCAATGAAAAAGGCAGGCTGTGATGAAATAGGATATGGCATAGAATCTGCGTCGCAGGCTGTTCTTGACCTTAACAAAAAAAATATAAAAGTAGAGCAGGCAAAACAGGCTGTAAAAACTGCCAAGGAAGTTGGCCTAAGAGTGAGATTATTCTTTATTGTCGGCCTGCCGGGCGAAACAAAGGACACATATAAAAAGAACATAGAATTCATTGATGCGGTCCAGCCTGACGGAGTGGATGTTTCTACATTAGTCCCTTTCCCGGGATGCGACATATATAATAATCCGAAAGACTACGGAATAGAACTGTTAACAGAAGATTATGAAAGATTCGTGATGACTCTCGGATTGCGCCAGGGTGAGGAAGAAACCGACTTCATTTACAAGCATCCAAATCTATCAAATGAAGAGCTAAAAGCGAGCAGAAAGGCTATGCTTGATTACATAGTTAAAAGAAATATGGCGCTGAATAAGTAAATCAGGATTCAAATTCTATACTTGCCCGATTTCTATTAAATCCTCAGCCGCGCCTAAAGCAAAAGCTTTCCATACTTTACGCTGCCGTAAAGCCTTGTAAGCTTCACAGCAAAAACATAGCAGATGCCAAGAATAATAATAACTATTGCATGTATTGGCGTCTTGTTCTCAATTATCTTTACGCCCTGGGGGCTGGACAGTTCTAGCTTATTTCCTTTCCATAATCCTGTCGCAGTCTTAAAATCAAGAAACGGATTCCTCAAAAATCCCCACCAAATGTCAAGCATTTCTTTTGTTCTTTTTGGATGATTCTTATAAAGAAGCGGATCATATTTGTGGACTTTGACACGGGAAATCGCATATTTTATTTTTCCTTTGAATGTCGCAGGAACCGGATGCCTATGCTCATATCCAGTTCCTGTGATTCGTTTTATTTCGTATCCTGCATCAAGTATCTTGAACATCATGTCAGTATCATGCCGAAGCCCGGAGCCCATCTCATTATAGGTTCCGTCAAACAAACCCATTTTTTTAACGATATCAGTCCTGTAAGTGCTGCTCGCGCCTTCAGAAAGCGTTGTGGTTTTTGTAACTGCAATGTTATCGCCGGTAAATCCCGCCATCAGCAAACGAAGCCAGTTTTTTTCAGGAATGCAATCCGCATTCATCTCTACGAAAAACGGCGTATTGCATTTGTTTATCGCAATATTAATTGACTTCACATAACCTAGTCGGTAATCGGTTTTTATGTATTTTACAATCTCCTTGTCTTTTTTGGCATACTTCATAACGATTTCTCCCGTGCGATCTGTCGAGCAATCATCGATTACAAGTATCTGATATTTCTTTTTATCATAATCTTGATCCAAGCAAGCATCAAGGCAATTTGGCATGTTTTTCTCTTCATTGCGCGTAGTTATCAGTATAGTAACTTCCTTCATATAGAATCCCTTACTTCATGTTCTTATAATACCATTCAATTGTCTTTTTTAACCCTTCGTTGAAATCAGTCTCTGCAGAAAAACCGAACTCTTTTTTTGCGCGCGAAACATCAAGATATCTTCTCGGCTGGCCGTCGGGCTTTGACGCATCCCATGTTATTTCGCCTTTGTATCCGACCAGACCCGCAATTTTGTGCGCAAGATCTTTTATCGTGATTTCTGTGCCTGAGCCGATATTCACTGGAGCCGAGCTGTTGTATTGCTCTGCTGCAAGCATTATCGCTTTCGCGCCGTCCTCAACATAAAGGAATTCCCGCGATGCATTTCCTGTGCCCCACAAAACAACGCTTTTTAGGCCGTTCTGCTTTGCTTCGAAAAACTTTCGAATCAATGCAGGAATGACGTGCGATGATTCCAGGTTGAAATCATCATTCGGTCCGTACATATTTACAAAAAGAAGATGTATGCCATTCATGCCGTATTGCGCATGATATGCCTCTGTCTGCACAAGCATCATTTTCTTTGCAAGCCCATATGGCGCGTTTGTTTCTTCGGGATAGCCGTTCCAGAGGTCTTCTTCCTTAAAAGGCACTGGCGTGTATTTTGGATAGGAGCAGACAGTCCCTATGCCGACGAATTTCTTTGCGCCAAACACCCTGCACGCTTCAACCACATTGGTGTTCATTGTAATATTGTCATAATATATCAAGCCGGGATTTGCGCGCATGTGCCCTATTCCACCGCCGTGGGCTGCGAGGTGTATCACTATTTCGGGTTTTGCGTTTTTGAATAATTTTTCAACATCCTCGCGCGCGCGAAGATCGCATTCAGAGCCCCTTAGAAGGATTAGGCTTGCTTTTTTTGATTCCAGTAAAGGCACTAGGCTCTTTCCAAGAAAGCCGTGCGCTCCTGTAACCAGCACTTTTTTTCCATTCCAGAAATCTTTAGCGCTCACAGTAAAACCTCGGAAAAACATTTTGCCATATACTCCAAATCATCCTCTGAAAGATACTGATGGCACCCGATATAAAATGCATTTTCCCCAAGATATTCTGCATTCGGAAGCTTTCCTTTATAATCATTTTTAAGATGCGCAAAAGCAGGTTGCTGTGTTGGGATGCATCCGAAAAGCGGCCGCGTCTCAACCCCGAGCTTCTCAAGATTTTCACGAAGCTTTTTGCGGGAAATAATCCCGGGTTTTTTTATAACCAGAGGATATGCAAGATAGCTTACATCTAAAGAGTGTTTGGGAAGCTGAATGATTCCCGAATGCTTCGCAAGCAAATCATTAAGATGCTTAACATTCTCATTCCTTTTTTTGATTATCTGCTCAACTTTTTTCAGCTGTTCAAGTGCTATGGCTGCCTGAAACTCCATTGTCTTAAAATTATAACCTATGACTTCGTGGGTAAATCTCGGGTCCAGATCTTCTTCGCCTTTGAAGCTTTTGGGGCATATGCCTTCACTTCTTGTGCATCTGAAACAATCGCATGCTCTTCCGTTTGCCTTTATTTTCGTCACCATCCTGCGTATTTCTGGATCATCAGTAACCAGCGCACCCATTTCACCGGCCTGAACATTATGCGCGATATAGAATGAAAAATCAGACAACAAAGACATATTCCCGGCGCGCTTACCGCGATACACTGTTCCAAGCGCCTGGGCAGAATCCTCAAAAACAACAGAGCCTCCCTTTTTTGAAAGAGCATTTATTTTTTCCATATCGCAGGCATAGCCCATTAGGTGCACCGGAAGAATTACTGATGTTTTTTGGGCGTTATCGCCAAATTCAAGATATTCTTTAATCCGATCCGGAGTTATCACAAATGTCTCGGGATCCACATCAACATACACAGGAGAAAACCCTGAAAGCGCTATTGAGCTGCTTGTTGATATATAGGTCACAGGCGTTGTAATTATGTTGGTGTTCTCTTTTACAATGCCAAGATATTTTAATGCAGTAAGCCCGGCAATAAGCGCGCTTGTTCCCGAGTTAAGCGCAACCGCATATTTCGTGCCGATATAAGATGAGAAATTTTTTTCAAAATCGCGGACTTTAGCACCCTCAGTAATCCTTCCGGAATCAAGCACTGCATTTATTGCCTCGCGCTCCTCTGCGCCAATTTTCAGGTCCCCGACCTGTATTGTCTTGTGCTTAATCATAGCAATTCACGATTTGCGCGCTCAGTTAATCTGTTCCCCACCAGCGATTGGGAAATTTTCTTTTCAGGATTTCATCGCCTTCTCCTATCGGCTTTTGCCCCGCAGCCCGCATATCCGCGTCAACCATGATTTTTACGAGGTCATTAAACGCTATTTTAGGCGACCAGTTTAGCGCTTTTTTCGCTTTAGATGTATCTGCCCGCAGGCGCTCTACTTCTGTAGGGCGATAATATCTGGAATCTATAGAAACGTGCTTTTCGTAATCCATGCCGGCATATTTGAATGCCGCTTCAACAAAATTCCTCACGCTGTGAGTCTCTCCTGTTCCAAGAACAAAATTATCAGGATTTTTCTCCTGAAGAATTGCCCACATACCTTCCACATACTCGGGAGCATATCCCCAATCCCTCTCAGCATCCAGGTTTCCAAGATAAAGCTTATCCTGCTTTTTTGCAATTATTGCGGCTATTGCGCGCGTTATTTTCCTTGTTACAAATGTCTCGCCGCGCCTGGGACTTTCGTGATTGAAAAGTATCCCGTTTGAAGCGAACATCTTATATCCGTCGCGATAATTAACCGCCATCCAGTATGCATAAACTTTTGCCGCTGCATACGGACTCCTTGGCATAAATGATGTTGTTTCGCTTTGCGGCGGCGGGGACGCCCCAAACATTTCACTTGATGATGCCTGATAGTATTTTATGGGATTGCCGCTTCTTCGTATTGCTTCAAGTATGCGCGTTGTGCCTAAAGCAGTTATGTTCCCTGTGTATTCCGGGATGTCAAAACTTACGCGCACATGGCTCTGCGCCCCCAAATGATAGACTTCATCAGGCTTTACATTATATATCAGATTTGATACTTGTTCCGTATCCGCAAGATCCCCATAGTGCATAAATAGCCGTGTCTTAGGATCGTGAATATCCGAATAAATGTGGTCAACCCGTATAGTATTGAACGTGCTTGCCCTGCGTATTATCCCGTGCACAACATATCCTTTGCTCAAAAGAAGCTCTGCAAGATAAGATCCGTCCTGTCCGGTTATTCCGGTTATTAATGCCGTTTTCATAATTTATACCCTCCTCCCTAAAATATCACCAATACCGATCTCAGCAAGATATTTTCTAAGATATTCCACCATCTTGCTACTTCCCTCTTCTTGCTGCAGTTTTTTAACTCTTTCCAGCGCGTCAAGAAGCCCGTTAATATCATACAGCACAACTGCCTTTCCTTTTTTGTCAAGCGCTGCTGCAAGGTCGCATTGATGGTCGTTTACATGCTCTCCAAACTTCTTGTATCGCGGAACAATAATCAGGGGTTTTTTGAATTGCATTGCAGTCAATATGCAGCCAGCTCCTGCATGCGTTATAACTATATCGGCGGTTCTATTCAATTCAAGAATGTGCTCAAAGCTTTCAAACCTGAATCCTGCGCAGTTTTTCGGCTCATATTTCGTATTGCCTATCTGCACAGTAACAGGTTCATTAATCAGCCCCTGACCTACAAGACTATCCACAGCCATGATAAGCCGCTCAAATCCCTGTGTATGAGTTCCAACAGTTACAAATATCATAAAAACATCTCCCTCTCTAGCTCATTCAATTAAATTAAAACTAAAATACAGCGCCCCAGTATTTTGCCTTTTTTCCATAATGCGAAAGCATCTCTTCCCATTGGACAAGGAATAGATCAGCTATCGGATATATTAGTTTTCCCGAAAGCGATGGCTTATTTACCCTGCAAAAGCTTTCTACAAATACCACTCGTTTGCCCATAAGTTTTGCAAAATAACATGCAGGAATTGCAACTCCCGCGCCCGTTGTAACAATCATGGCAGGATTTTCTTTTTTCAAAATAGAATATGACTGGAAAATTGTTTTAATGAAGAGCAGCGGATTGCGTCTTGGATCTTCGACAAAATAAGCGTTTTCCAGGTTTTTTGAATCTTCGCGCAAAAATGTGATGAAAAAAGTCTTATGCGTTTTAAAAGCAGCCATTATTTGCTGAATTTCTGTAAGATGGCCTCCTGCGGAACATGCAAGACAAATTTTCATTTTTGAATCACCCACAACCTACAAAAATGAAATCCTTTCGCAAGCTTTGCTTGTTTTGGGATTTAATATTCCCAAAAGCTTGAAAAGCCATAGGCTTTTCAGGACTCTAGACTTTTCGGCATTCTGCCGAAAAAGCTTCGAATTCGCAGCAGCGAACGAGATGATTTTCATATAATATCTTTTTGTTTAAAATATATAAGCGCTGGGAGTGAGATTTTCAGTTTCTTTCTCTTTTGTAAAAGAGAAAGACAAATCTGGGTAGAAAGAGAAAACCGCCGACCTCGACTTCGTCGAGGGCGAAATAAGGATTTAGTTCTCCATTCAGCCAGAAACATTTGAACTCACGAGGGCAGAACCCACTAGCTTAGCAGGCTAGCGCCATACCACTAGGCGATCCCAGCACGTTAGATAAACTAATTTTGAAAACCAATAAAATTTAAGCTTTTCAACAGTTATTCAAAATCAGATAATACGGAAGTAATAACCATTAAAAATGTAAAGTATTTAAGCTTTAAATGACATTTAAGTAGTATAGTTTTGTGGTGTTTAAAATCATGCCGCTAATGCGGCAAGCTTTTTAACCCAGAGAAAAGGAGATGGTTAAAAATGGTTGTTAATGAACGCGTCGTAAGCGACATACGAGGAAAAGACATTTTCACGGACAAAGGTCTGTATTGCGGAAAAACAGAGGATGTTATTCTGGATTTAACAAAATTCCGTGTTCATGCAGTTGTGATAAACGTTGCTAAAGGCTCTTATCTTTCTGAAGTAGTTGGCGGAAAAAGAGGGGTTATTGTGCCATACCCGCTAATAAAGGCGGTAAATGACATAATACTCATAAAACACATTTCCGCACCCATGGCTGAAACAACGCAAGAATAATGCGCGTAATGTTGCTTTGCTTAACAAGTATTAGCGGATGCTTTAAAAACTATCACTAAATTTCCTAAGTAAAAGCATCCGATGCCAGATCGTCAGTATGAACAAACATATAAATTGTTTGCAACCCAAGTAATTCTATGAATGGCAACACGATTAAAGCATCTGCGCCCGGCAATCTATTTTTCTTTGGAGAACATGCAGCAGTCTATGGAAGGCCTGCGATATGCGCAGCCGTAGACCGAAGGACATATGTCGAGCTTGCCGAACGAAACGACTCAAAAATTCTCGTATATTCTGACAGCTTTGGCAGTGGAAGCGCGCAAATTTCAGAAACCGGCCTCTCGAACAAATCGTTCAAGGCGCCGGAACTCTCGACAACATTTGATTTTATCGACATGCTTGCCGCAAAATTTAAGATGGCGCGCGGCTTTGAATTAAAAATACGCTCGGAGGTGCCTGTAAATTCCGGAATGAGCAGCTCAACTGCGCTTCTCTCAGCAATATTTAAGGCTGTAAGCGGATTTGAAGGGCAAAACATCCCAGCTGAAAAATACTTCGACTATCTTTATCCGATACAGGTAAAAGTCCACGGCGGCCATGCATCAGGCTCTGAAATCATCTCAAGCGCGCTCGGAGGCTTCAACAAGGTGCACAAAATCGAAGCCGAAAGCAAAACAAATTTAAAATTCAAGCATCTGGGCGTGCATAAATTCTCAATCATTGTCGGAAACACAAAAGTTTCCTCCCCAACCTCGCTTACCGTAGGTTATCACATTCCAAGCCTGATTGCCCGAAACAAAACGTTTGTATTCAGTGTTTTTGACAAGATTGCGGCAATCTCTGAAAAGGCAGAAGCATTGCTTACAAAAAACGATGAAGCAAAACTGGGAAAACTGATAAACAAGAATCAGGAATTGCTATCATCACTTGGCCTGTCGCATCCAAAGCTTGACGACTGCATTGACGAGGCGCGCAAAGCAGGAGCCCTTGGCGCAAAGCTTTCCGGCTCGGGCTGGGGCGGGATAATGTTTGCGCTGACAAAAAGAGAAGATGCTGAAAAAGTATTGCGCGCGATACAAACAACAGGCGCGGATGCTTTCAAAACAGAAGTCGGTGGAAGCGGGGTTTTATGAATGACGACATCAAAGCGATTGTATTTGACGTTGGCGGCGTTCTAAGAAACAGCTCGAAAACATTTGACTTCACTTTCAGGAAAGTCTTTGAAGAATTCGGGCTGAACTATTCATTCTCAACAATTGATGTCTGGCACTTGCGCGGCTTCCGGGACTGGAACCCTCGGCGAGGTGCCTTGCGCGCGCTTTTGTGCGTATCGCGCTCGAAAACTGATCTTTCAGAAATCATGAAAATGCCGGATGCCGAGGAACTGATTGCCGGGCTGATAAAAAGCCATGTGAAACCCGGCGATGACGAACTCATCGAAAAAATGGCTGCGCGCTACGTGTTCTGGTTCTATGAAAATACAGAGTCGCGCAAATACACAAAAATCATGCCTCATGCAGCAGAGGCTGTTGAAGAACTTTCAAAAAAATACACTCTCGCAATCCTTACAGACAGCAGGCTTTCGCTTACGGACGACTGGCTTAAGGCCATCGGAATTAGAAAATACTTCAATTGCCTCATAGGGGGAGAACAGCTGAAAAACAAAAAACCGAATCCTAAAGGCTTATTTTTGATATCTGAAAAACTAATGATGGCACCTAACCAAATTCTTTATGTCGGAGATTCTGCACACGACATAATCGCTGCAAAAAACGCAGGCTGCAAATCAGCGGCAATACTTACTGGAATGGGTATGAAGCATGTGCTTGAAAAAGAAAAACCCGATTTTATCTTTGAAAATTTAGCCGAACTTGCAGAAGTCTCTTCGGACAGATAATAGTTTTAAACCATAACTTAAGCTCTTCAGATTGCAAAAATAAACTAAAAAGACGCCATCCAAAGGTGTTGTAATAATATTATGCCACATTTGCAAATTTTATGAACAATGGTCCGACAATCAAATGGATAAAAATCATTTAAAAAGCAAAAAATCAAATAGGATATATTATCAGCTAACTTGCTGATTACTGGCGATAGTATGGATTTGCGCGAATTATTAAATGCTTTGAAAAAGGACGGGGAACTGATCGAGATTGAAAAAGAAGTAGATGCGAATCTTGAGATAGCAGGCATCATAAAAAAGCTTGATGGAAAGGCAATCTTGTTCAAAAAAGTGAAAAATTCTGCATATCCCGTTGTCTCAGGAATTGCTTCGCAAAGAAAATATTTTGCGCTAGGTCTAGGCATAAAAGAAAGTGAAATTCTTCAGGCAATGGCAAAAGCAGCAGAAAAGCCAAAGCAATACAAAATCGTGGAAACCGCAGCATGCCAGGAAGTCGTTGAAAAAAATGTCGATTTGAATAAGCTTCCGATTCTTCTTCACACAAAGGATGACGGCGGAAGATATATTTCATCAGGCGTTGCGATTATCAAAGACAATGAATTCGGTCCGAATATATCATTTCACCGCATGATGCAGATTGGAAAAAATAAATTCACCGCGCGACTTGTAGAAAACCGCGGAACCGATGCCGCGCTGAAAAAGTCCGTTGGCGACCTCCAAATCGCAATATGCATTGGAAATCCAATACAGATTCTTCTTGCAGCGGCAATGTCTGTTCCGCGTGGCATTGACGAAGCAAAAATCGCAAACGCACTTTCCCCGACAAATTTTGTCAAATGCAAAACAAAAGATCTTTATGTTCCCGCGGACTCCGAATTCATTCTTGAAGGCAGGATAACACACAAAATAACAAAAGAAGGCCCGTTTGTAGACCTTACAGAAACAATGGACTTTGCGCGCGAACAGCCCATAATTGAAATCGACTGCATAACGCATAGAATTGATGCGATGTATCACGCGCTTTTGCCTGGAGGGCTTGAGCACAAGCTGCTGATGGGGATGCCGCGCGAGCCGACGATTTTCAACGAAGTGAACAAAGTCGCGAAATGCACTGACATAACAATCACAACAGGCGGATGCTCCTGGCTACATGCAATTGTGCAGATTGAGAAGAAATGCGCAGACGACGGCAGAAAGGCGATTGAAGCAGCTTTTCGCGGGCACGGCTCGCTGAAGCAATGCATTGTTGTTGACACGGATATCGACATCCGAAATCCTGCAGAAGTAGAATGGGCGATTGCTACAAGATTCCAATCAGGGCGCGGGCTTGTTGTACTAAAAGATGCGGACGGTAGCTCTCTTGACCCGTCTGCGCGCCACGAACCCGGAAAGAAAAGCAAGACCGACAAACTGGGAATTGATGCAACGATTCCGTTTGGCGCAGATAAAAATGATTTCAAAAAAGTGAAATATCAGGACGTAGATATTAAAAAATATCTTTAGAAAATAATCTAAAATGAAAGTACTGACTTGATTTGGAGGCGCTATGAACCCTAAGAATATTTTAGAAGAAGTAAGAAAACGAATATTCGATAGATTAGATTCTCTATTGGTATTAGATAAAGACAATTATAAAAATTGCGGACTAGGCTTCGAAGCATGGTTTAAAATTGAGGTACTTAAGGCACTTGAATCGCTAAACTATGATGTCAAGGTACGGAATATGGGACCTGATTTAGTTTTAAATAGTGTGAATGAAAAAACAATTTATATCGAACTTAAAAGCAGTAACGAATCTAACAACTACGCTTGGATTAAAAGTGGTTTAAAACAGAAGCACTCGCATAATCATAAAGCAGATATGTGTCTCTTCTTAATGAGATATCCAAATAATACAAACCCTAATGAAGTTCGTAAGTGGGAAAATAAATTAAAAGGAAAAAATGAAAACGACCTAATTTATTTGCCCGTTAATGACACGACAGGCATTACCGACATCTCAAAAGAATGGGTGGTGGGAATAATAGAAAAAAAGCAAAAATGATTTTTATGCAACTGACAAAAGAAGAAACCGAAATGCTTGCCGGAAAGCACGGGCGCGCGGCCCAAAAGTCAATGGAAATACTTGTCGCGCTGGGCGAGATTTTCGGCGCAAAAAGGCTTGTGCCGATAACTTCTGTGCAAGTGGCCGGGGTTTCTTACCATAATTTAGGCGATGCAGGGCTTGAATACTTATCAGAGCTTGCAAAAGACGGAAAAGTCCGCGTAAAGACAACGCTGAATCCCGCAGGCATGGATTTAATTGACTGGAAAAAGCTCGGCATAACTAAAGAGTTTGCACAAAAGCAATTGAAAGTGATTGATTCTTTCAAAAAGCTCGGGATTGAAATCACAATGACATGCACACCGTACCTTGCGGGAAATACGCCAAAAACCGGCGAGCACATTGCGTGGTCGGAATCATCCGCAGTTTGTTTTGCAAACTCTGTTCTTGGCGCGAAAACAAACAGGGAAGGCGGACCGTCTGCTTTGGCTTCCGCAATTGTCGGAAAAACAGCAGAGTATGGACTGCATCTTGACAAAAACCGGCAGGCGCAGATTACTGTCTTTGTTGATGCGCAGGTAAAATCAGTTGATGATTTCAGCGCCTTAGGATGCGCAATCGGGAAAAAGATTGGCGAGAAAATCCCATACATCAAAGGAATAAAGAAAGAAAATGCAACTCTTGACAATCTTAAAAATTTCTCGGCATCAATTGCGACATACGGCGGAACCGCGCTATTTCATATCGAAGGAATCACGCCGAACAAAACAACAGTTCCTAAAGAAAGTACAATAATCACCGGAAAAGATATTGATAATGCGCGTGCATTTCTTTCCGACGGCGAAGACGTTGACTTTGTCGCGCTCGGCTGCCCGCATGCTTCTTTGGAAGAATTGAAGGAAATCGCGAGCATGCTTGACGGGAAAAAAGTAAAGATAGAAACATGGATTGCAACATCGCGCTTTGTGCGCGACATAGCAGAGAAAAAAGGCTACATCGGAAAAATAGAAAAATCAGGCGCGCTCATTGCAACAGATACCTGTATGGCGGTCGCGCCATTAAAAGGGAGATTCAAATGCATGGCAACAAACTCTGCAAAAGCATGCTTTTACGGGCGCGGTTCAAACGGATTCAAAACGCGATTCGGAAGTTTGAAACAGTGCATTGAGGCGGCGGTGAGTGGAACGTGGAGATAAATCATCAATATGTTTTTTTATCGGATTTTTCCAAATCTTCTGCATCAATTAGATTAAACTCTACTTTACTTTGAATCATGATCTCATGAATAATCGACTTTAGATACCCGTTCTTAATCGCAATGTCAAGACAGTCCATCAATTTTGGAATGTTTACAACTTCCTCTATACAATCCATGTACTTTTTCACGATTGCCTTCACAGAATATATTTCTTCTGCGTTTTCTTCCATTTTTTGTAATAATACATCAACTTTACTTTCGGATTTTATTACAAATGTAATCGGATATCTTTCGATCTTATCTATATCCAACAAAAATTTATGCACATCCGTTGTTTCTGTAACTTGAAAGAACCTACCAAGCGGTTTCATAACGAAATCTATTCCACCATCATTAGCGTTAGTTCTTCCAGTTTTATACAAAACTAAATTTTGTTTTTTAAGATTGCTCAAATTAAATCCAAAATATATGATTTGATCGTGATAATAATACTTCAAAATACTGTAACTTGCAATCTCAAAAAGTCTTGCATCAACATTGGGTGCTAATAAACCCTTGATGAAAATAATCGCTTTCCCGTTTTCTGCTCCTTCCAATTGAATAATCTCCTCACATGATTTGATAAAACTTTCAAAGGATGACTGTTTTGCAGCCATGTAATTATCAATGATTTTAATAACGGTTTCAGCAATATTGATCTTTTCTTTCCCACTAGAAACAATAAGGAGCTTTTCATTAAACCAATAACGACGTGTTGTAACATCGCTAATTATCGGAGGATATTTAGCTGCGGGAAAATATTTTTTAAATTCTCCATTTAATCTATTATTGAATGCGTGATTTTGTAACTTTTGACCAAAGGGTAATTCTCTTTGCCGCCTGAATAAATCCGTGAATATTGCCCCTTCATAGTCTTTATAACCTCCATTTTTATGAAAGTCATTTTTAAGGTAGTCCTCTACTAAAACATAAATTACATAAATGTTAGCAAAACTACTCCTTGATTTAGAACCACTATGTGCTGATCGTGTTTTAATATTCAAATACTGAATCAGAAGAGATTTATCGAAGATATCCTCATAGGCCTCCCCAAAATCTTCTTTTAAAATTGCAATAATTTTCTCCGTAAATGAATTAGATTTATTGACCATGAAGCACACCTAATTTTTGTTGTTTTTGGTTATTATTTATAGATTTATTAATATTTTGAAGTCGATTAACACCCGTTTCAAAATAATCTTTGTCTAATTCTATACCAATTGATTTTCTGTTTAATTTCATAGCAACAGCAGATGTGGTGAACGTTCCTGAAAATGGATCTAACACAACATCACCAACGTTACTACTTGCTAAAATGATCCTATTTAATAAAGATTCCGGTTTTTGCGATGGATGTGTTTCATATTCGGACATTTTAAAACGAACTCTTGGAAAATACCACACATTACCCGGAACTTTTTTGCTGTTATAGATTGTCGGTATCGATTTTCTATAATCGATTAATTTTCGTTTTGCGCCGGTTTTTGCCTCCACAAGTATATCTTTAGAATTAAATACATAATCACCCTTACCTTTGACTGCAAAAATAATTGGTTCGTATAATGAACCATAGAACTTCTTTGCTTGAACTCCCGAACTATCATAATGCCAAATAATTCGTGCAAGAATATCCATTTTTTTCCTTAAATATGTGTCAAAATAAGGCATAAATTGAGTTGCACCCATCAAATACATAGAACCATTATCTTTTAGCTTTTGAATACATAAATCAATCCACTCGTAGCACCATGACATATATTTTTCATCGTTTTCCCATTTATCTTTATATCCATTAAAATTTTTCCCGATATTATACGGCGGATCCACAAATATCAAATTAACAGAATTATCTGGTATCGTTCTTAAAATTTTGAGCGCATCACCCCTCATTAAGTTATGACCGTTTAACTCAAAAAAATTTAGAACATTCGTTGTTTGATTCAATACATCATTATGTTTTTCGATTTGTTGGATCGAAATATTTGCAGTATTAAAATTAAACGTTTGTCTATTTTCCTGAAAAGATAAAGAATCATTCATTTTATTCCCCGCCCATCATTATTTTTTATCAGATTATGCGTTATATAACATTATCTTGTTGGACATATATATCTAAGCTCTATGAGTTGCCGATAGACGACTTCACACCTAAAAACTCCTTTGCGCCAAAGTCAAGCTTTTTTAGCATTGAAATTTCAGTAACAACGACGTCATAGTATTTTTTTGCCTCATTTAAACTTAATACGCCAACAATATTTACACTTCCTGAAGTCCAGATAGAAACGCAAATCTTCTTTCCATTCTCCCTTGGAAAGGTAAATGCCAAAATTGGTGAGCAGTCTTCGTTATTCACCACGCAATAATATTTAGATGATTTAACAATCTCGCGAAAATTAATGGGTAATATCGTTTTAGGTAATTTGCCAGTACAAACCATATTTGTAATTCTTAAACTTTCTTGTTTTACCATATAATTCAACTCAAAAAGAGTCAGAAATGCTTCCAAGTGACTCTAATAGACGTTAAAAGCAAACCTAAATATACCGCTCTATTTACCATTAACCCCTCAAATATTTAAGCTCTACCCTTCTGTCAAGCCGAAAAAATTGAGTGAAGCGAAGCAAACCCATTTAGCGCCACGTTAGATGAGCGTCTCAATATAATAAAAAAACCCTATATAAACCTTCTCCCAAATAGGTATTTTTATGGAGCTAAAAGCGCGCATCATATCCCGCGGCACTGCCTCGGGCGAATTATTAATCAGCAAAGACGCGATTTCGTTTTACGGAGGCGTTGATCCAAATACAGGCATTGTTGTTGAAAAGGGACACGCGCTTCTCGGAATTTCAATTGCAGGAAAAGTGCTTTATTTCCCGCGCGGCAAAGGCTCTACAGTTGGCTCTTATACATTATATCGCTTAAAGAAAAACAACAAAGCACCAGTTGCAATAATAAATTCCGAATGCGAGCCCATAGTTGCAGTAGGCGCCATAATTTCTGATATTCCTTTAATTGATAAAGTTGAGATTAAAAAGATAGAATCATACAACGGCAAAACTGTTAAAGTAGATGCAAATAAAGGCGTCTTAATAATATGAAAAAGTGATTCAAATATGAAAATTATCGTAGCAATCACAGGCGCAAGCGGCGCAACAATCGGCGCAAAGATAGTCGAAGCTCTGCACGATAAAAAAATCGAGACGCACGTCATTGTTTCTGAAGGCGCGAAAGTTGTCTTAAAGCACGAAACAAACAATTCTGAAGAAGTTCTGAACAAAATCAAAAAGAACGCATCATTTTTCTACACCGAAAAAGACCTTGCCGCACCCATAGCATCAGGCTCTTTCAAAACCGACGGCATGATTGTCGCGCCGTGCAGCATGAAAACCCTTGCCGCAATTGCGCACGGATATTCTGATAATTTAATAACGCGCGCGGCAGATGTCTGCATAAAGCAGAAAAGGAAATTAGTAATAGTTCCGCGCGAAACCCCGTTCAGCTCGATTCATCTTGAAAATATGCTCAAACTCTCGAATCAGGATGTTTGGATAATTCCTGCAGTATACGGCCTTTTTTTCAAGCCGAAAAATGCCGATGATATAGAATATTATATTGCAGGAAAAGTGCTTGAAGCATTTGACATAGCGCACAATCTTTACAAAAGGTGGCAGGCATGAAAGAAGTAATTTTGCTTAAAATCGGCGGCTCATTAATAACTGACAAAGCGGCGAAAGTTCCGAAAGTAAATCAAAAGAATCTTGCGCGAATCTCCAAAGAAATCTCGCAAGGATTCAATCCCGAAAAGCAAATTCTTGCCATAGTCCACGGAGCAGGCTCATTCGGGCATGTTATTGTCAAAGAAACTGGAATACATAAAGGCATATCAAACAAAGAGCATTTGCTTGCTTTTGCCGAAACCCAGAGGCTACAGAACGAACTAAACTCCGACGTCTGCAAAGAGCTGATAAAAAACAAAATTCCTGCAATGCCGTTTGAGCCGGCATCAACCGCAGTAATGGATGAAGGCAGGCTCATCTCGCTTGATACCGGCGCGCTTGAAGGAATGCTTAAAATCGGGCTTGTGCCTGTGCTTTACGGCGTTCCGGCATATGATATTGCGCAAGGCTGCTCAATTCTATCCGGAGACCAGATAATAACCTATCTTGCAAAAAGGCTGAAAGCTTCAAGAATAATACTTGCAACTGATGTTGACGGAGTATTTGATGCAGACCCGAATAAAAATCCGAAGGCAAAACTGATAAAGGAAATAAGCCGCGCAAATTTCGCAGAAATTGCCCGAAAAATATCCGGCTCAACAAACACGGACGTTACCGGCGGAATGTTTGCAAAAGTCAAAGAAATTTTTGAGATTAACGGGCTAACAGGTGAAATAATAAACGGCAATAAACAAAATAATATAAAGCGCGCACTTCACGGAGAAAAAGGCATTGGCACATTAATAAAAGCGTAACACCCAATAATTCTTATGATAACCGTCCTTCGCCTCAGCCACCGCTGCGCGCGCGATGCGCGCGCAACAACGCACGTCTGCCTTGCAGCCCGCGCACTTGGTGCTGATGAAGCAATAATATCCGGCGAGCATGACGAGCATATTCTAAAATCCGTTTCTTCGCTGTCCTCGCGCTGGGGCGGGAATTTCAAAATCCGCTACGAAGAAAAAGGAAATAAAATAATCAAAAAATTCAAAGGCGTGAAAGTGCATCTTACTATGTACGGCATGCCTGTGCAGGAAAAAATCAGCGAGATAAAAACTGCGGCAAAAGGAAAAAACCTGCTGATAATCGTTGGTGGAGAAAAAGTTCCGGGCGAAATATATCACGCCGCAGACTACAACATTGCAGTAACCAGCCAGCCGCATTCAGAGGTTGCCGCACTTGCAATATTCATGCATGAATTCTTCGAAGGCAAGGAGCTTCTGAAGAAATTTACTCGGGCAAAACTTGCTGTTATGCCGATGGAAAAGGGAAAAAAGGTTCTGGGGAATATGTAATTCTTGGTTCATCTGTTTTGAATTGATTCTCACTTCTCTCGGCTCAAACTCGAAATAATGCAAGTTGTCGAACTGCGCGCATCGGAAAGTATCAAGCTTTATTCCGGTCCTGAAGGATAAGCCGGACGCATAAAAGAACAATTGGCTTGCGACTTTCTGCTCATCTTCTTTTTCCGCTTCGGGCTTGAAATCAAGGAGGTAAATCAATCCGTTTCTTACTTGCAGAAGATCTATGTGCCCGCAGATCCCTGCATTACGATTCTTTTCCCAGAACCAGACAAGGACTTCGCATGCGACTGTTGAGGAATCGTTTATCAGCATAAAGTTTTCGACAAACTTGTGGCGCTCTGCGTTTCTTTCAGATGCTTTCAAAGCGAAAACGCCAATTTGCAGGCAAGGTTATGTGTTCTCTGAGTTTTAATTTGAATGCTTGATGATGCTTCGGAGCACCTGTTTTTTATTGTGCTGAAATAATCCGGGCATCCACTCTCGAAGCTTTTGAAACCAAAGCGATTTGTGGATCCATTCACTCCGCTTACGCTCCGTTCTTGGCTTTTTTATCTGCTTCGCATCCAAAAAATGGTTCGAAATCATGTCTAGGGGGGGTCGGTTTTTCAAAAATTGCAAGCATTTATATATGCGTTCACAGACAATAAAAAAGCATAGGGAATAAAACAATCGTACTGGCAGTTATCAGGCTATGAACTGATGCTTTTGTTTGATACTGTAGCATTTGCATAGTTGGGTACAGTAAATATAACGAGATATTATTTGAGGGATTGTTTTGGTTTCTAAGGCGTATTCTGGAAAAAAGCTGTGGATTTTAGCGCTTATTGCCTTCCTTATTGTATCAGCAACTGCTTCTGCATTTTCTTTTTCGGATTTGTTTTCTCTTTTTGGTATTGGAGCAATGGCGGATGCGCCGATTCATCATACAGTGTATCTTGTTTCTCCGTTGAACAATTCGTATACGAACCAGAACAACGACACTTTGCAGTTCGTGTATAATCACACGGGCTCTTTGACAGGCGTTGTAAACTGCACTCTGCTTCTTGACGATGTTGAAGTAAATTACACTGCCGCTGTTGCGGCAGATACGAACACCGCCGTCCTTTCGAACCAGACGATTTCTGAAGGCGCGCATAACTGGTGGGTGAACTGCACGAACGGGACTGCGAGTGAATCGAGTTTGGATGTTGGGTGGAATTTTACGTTTACGAAATCGCCCATGTGTTCCAATGGCACATACTATTGGAATACGACCGGAGGATACAACATAACTGCTCAAATGGAATGCATAAACGCAACAATCTATTATTCTGTTGACGTGTATGTAAAAAATGGCGCCAATTGGACGTGCAATAACTGCACCCTCATATCGAACCAGACCGCATCATTTGAAGATGAAATACATTGGACGTCAGGATCTTACACCCATTACAACAAAACAGTATTTACATATACGGGTTCTTTTGGCAGCAAACAACACGTTTCTGAAGCAGGCAGCAGGATAATTTTTCACAACTCTGTTTCACCTGCAACAGATAGTTTTTATTATATGGACGGTGATATTGATGTAGTGAACTCCACATTCAAGTACACTTTTCAATATCAAGGAGGGCTTGGCAAAACGCTGACGATAAGCAACTCAAACATGACTATTTTTGGAGACTGGTATTCTAAGGGTACGATAAATATGACCGCTCCAGCATCAAACCTCAACTGGGTGGTTTTGCGCGGCGATAACAGCAGTATTTATGGTTACGCAAATATCACGGATACTGGAGGCGCTTGGATTGCAACTGCCACTACAACAAGGCATTATCCAATTTGCATATACAATGACACACTTAACAGCACAAACGTGGGCTCTGGAAAATATGTTGCCATATACTACAACGGAACGAAACTATCAAATTCAACAACTGATTCAAATGGGTGTATTGAGGTATCACGTGAGTTTGCCCAATCGACATACAACAAAACCCACAGCATTATTGCCTGCGGATCCGAAAGACAAGCAAACCTGAATTTCTTCACAAACACTATGCAAAAAGATAATTCCGGCTCTGTCAAAGGTATTATTTACAGCAATATAACTGATTGCGGCATAAACCATGCGCCTTTCATAGACAACGCATCCGTTTCACCGGCAAACGGCACAGCAAATATTGAAAGCACTAATATCACTCTGAGTGCCAGCTTCGGCGACTGGGATGGAAATATGATGAATATTACATTTTATGATGCAGATACCAATTTTGTGATCTGTGAAAAGACGGAAATTGCGGATGGAGGCAACACATCTTGTGTATGGGCAGTAAATTATTCAACCTCATATCGCTGGCGCATAAATGTGTCTGATGGAACAAATATAACCCAAAGCGACATATATAATTTCTCAACAAGCGAATATCCGACATATGTCTCTTTCGATGTCAAGGGATATTGGGTTAGTGCCGGAAAGATTGAGATTTACCTGAATGACACATTGAAGTCGACAATCAACCCGACAGATTTTACCAACGACAACTACCGCGCCCCAACCAATTTGCCTGAGAACGTTAGCAAATCTCTTGGCGTAGTAAACACAAGCAATAATTATGTTGTAAAAATAAGGGTCATCAATACGAATGCAGGAACCGCATTATGGGTGAGGCTCACAAACATACACGTAAAAAAGAATGGGGAATATCTGCGGTCTGCCAATTGGACAATTACCAAAACCAATGAATCATTTATTGCAAAGAACGTATATGGACGCCAACAGACACTAACAGTAGTCAAGAATGTTTACGACAGCATACCAACAAACAACTATGTTGAATATTCATCACAAATTCTTGCGCAGTATCCCGAACTAAGCATAACGCCTTCGGGCATTATTTTCGGCCCCGAGAATCCCCAAAACAAATCCAGTACGATTAACATAAGCGCAACTGTCTTTAATATCGGCTCTGCAAATGCCAGCAATGTATCCTTGGACTTATATGTGGATGGCATAAAAATGAACAGTTCACAAGATTTTAGTTTGGCAAAAGGAAAAAATAAAACGGTTATACTCTATGAGAATTATGCGTATTTAGACGGCGCGAAAAAAATCGATGTCCGGATAAACAGCACGAATGACTCAATACCCGATAACAACAATGCTGTAAGGTACATAACACCGAACCACCCGTACATGGTTGTCAATAATTTTACTGAATCGCCGCTATATGTTTATCAATCAATTTCGCCATATTCTGGATTGAAAACCGCCCTTAAATCAACATGCGATTTGCAGTTAAACGTAAATTTAACCAATAATACACTCAAAGCCAGATACGCTACGTATTTTACTGCATGTGCGGATCTCTACACTAATCAAACATACCGGGATAAAGCTAAGGAAATATTATTGACTGCAAACGATGAGTTTTCAAATGTTGGCTGGAGCTGCGGCGGAGTAATGGACTACTATTATAATGTGGAATATCTCCAGGAGTATTTTCTGGCTTTTGACATGCTCAGAGGGTATCTAAATTCTACAGAATACGAACTTATCGAAGATCGTTTGGTTGAACAAGCACTAGATATTAAAGAATTCCGGGACAACTACTTTGTAGGCGCCGGAGGTTACGAAGGCATTCCAAGAACACGTGGCAACTGCACCATTGTTGGGGACACCAACAATGCAGGATACCTTGCAAACGGAGTCTCCATGACTGCATCTATAGGTCTTATGGGATATACCGGAACAAAAATAGATGAATTGGATCCATATAATTTTGCCCGAGATAGCTTCAGAAACGAGTTTGTCGAAGATATGAATGGAGATTCACAACCTCAGGCACGCATCAATTCCGAAGCCGGAGGTTTTCAATATCAGGGCGGTTACAGACTTCAGACAATAGCTTATCTTGCAAACGGTCTGGCAGTATATGGCAAGTTTTTCGGACCAGCAGAGTTTCAGGGAAATGCCTTGGCTAAAGGTGTCCTGCTGCAGCCAGTATATCATATTACACCAATATGGACTGAACCGGCAGGAAAGGGAGAATCTTCGGGGCACGCAACATATGGAGAAATGTGGTTGCTTACAGACCTTTTCTCAGGACTGGAGAGAAAAAATGTGGCATGGTATGCTGCTGAAGTACTAAACAAAACACCAACTCTTGCAAGAGCTGAAATCACCCAGTCCACACACTTTACGAAAGGGCTTTTCTGGAACTATTCAGAAAGTTATACTCTTCCGTTATGGAACGGTTCTTACACCTATGTTGAAGAAAACAATCTCAATCCAATCGTAATTTTTAGAAGCGGTCCGGGACATTATGATAAATGGATGAAAGTTTACGGCATAAACGAATCAAGCGCCGCGAATGCAGAGACAACAAGAACGTATCAGGGGGCGTACACCATCTGGAGCGACAGGGCATACCTTGTTGTCGAACGGGCAGACGAACGCGGATGGGTAAACACCACTGCAGAAAACGAACAGGAAGGCGGGATGGGATTTTCATCATTCATATTCAATAACACATTAGTACCCTCTCGACATGAGACGTATTCGCCATTGACAAACCCCGCTGAATTAGTCAGACACTACACTTCAAGCCAGATAGATTATTCAAAGCACAGAATAACTTTGAGCAAATTCAGGGATCTATCCACAGATACTGAATCAATAAAACCCGCAATAAATTGGAACCGGACAGTGCTATTTCCGAAGGATTATTTTATTGTATTGGATAGCTTAGCATCCACATCACC
Organism: Nanoarchaeota archaeon; assembly: GCA_018897155.1. Lineage (NCBI taxonomy): Archaea > Nanobdellati > Nanobdellota > Nanobdellota archaeon. Next base: position 51,091 of record JAHILE010000024.1, read on the forward strand.
ATATGATTTTGATATGACTATACATTATGGTGGAACAGAAGCAGACACTTCCGAGGTAACGAACACAGATGACCCTGCAGACAGAAACCTTCCTGTTAAAGGCGAACTAAATATTGGAAATGAAAGTGTTTCATGGTACGGCGGATGGAATCAGACAAACGAGACAGTTACAATAGAAACGAACACCATCAATTGGACAACCGAGAGCGTAAAACGTGTTTACATAAATCCGTTATGGGGCACAAATGATAATGTTAGTATCCGGACATATATTGCGCCATCCACCAATATTACTAACGACAGAACAGGGCACCAGACAGGAGAGCTCTCAAATAATTCCCGAGATCATATGTGGCACCCCTACATAAAATCCCGGCAAGTTGGGAACAATGTAAAGTACATCACGATCCACGACACATTTAACACCACTCTTGGAAGTATAAAAAACGTAACAACCGTATCGGTTTCCGGAGGTTCTGGCAATGATTATGCAGTCAAGGTTGTAAATTCTACATTCATAGACAGAATAACAAATACTGATGGCGAATACATAACATTTGATTCTTCATACGGCTCAAATGCGGAGCAATCTTACAGCAGAGGATACGCAAACGGCACACTTCAAAGCATATTCATGATATCTGGATCCAATTACACATTCAACGGCATAACTTACTTGGATGCAACCAAACGCTTAACATATCTTCATGCAAACGTAACCTCGGGCAACTGGACAATCAATGCTGAAGGATTTAATGAGACAAACCTGACGGTGTATGCAACATGCAATGGAGCTACAACTATCCTTCGGCAAAGCATACTCCAAACCAAAGATGTCGATTGGGGCTGTTCTGGCGCATCTTTCGTCTGGATAAACATGACGTTTGACAGCCCGACAACCTATGATATACTTGGTAGTATGGAGTCAGATACAATGCCTCCATCAATAACCTTTGTTTCTCCAAAATGGCTAAACAATTCGCAAAGGCCGGAGAATTGGGCATATGTAAATATCACGCTTAACGAGCAGGGGAATGTTTCATTGCTGGAATGGAACAATGGAACGTTAGCAAATTACACAATGCATGGCTCAGGGACAAATTTCTACATTAACATGACAGATCAGAATGGGACGATAACCTACAAAGTTTATGCAAATGACACTGCAGGGAACATGAATGTCTCGGAGACGATGACCGTGACTTTGAACTATACGTCCGCCAACACTTTGACAGCATGCCAGGATCTGACGATAGCAGGAGGCAGCTACATTCTGGTGCAGAACGTAACATCGAACGGGACGTGCTTCAATATTCTAGCCAACAACATAATCCTAGACGGCGCAGGATTTATGGTGAATTATTCGCAGGAAGTGACGGGGTACGCAATCAATAATACCGGCGGCTATGATAACATCACCATAAAGAACCTAAATATTGTTCAGGGGAATTCATCCGTATCAGCCGCCCACGCAATCGAGGCATACGGCATGGCAAACAGCCTCATAGAAAATAACGCCATAACTACTTCCGGC
>JAHILE010000025.1 GCA_018897155.1 Nanoarchaeota archaeon
ACTTGATTTTTATTTGCAGTTGATAGATGAACAATTGAAGCAGCCGGATGACCGCCCAAGTATTGGAATTTTGTTAGTGCCGCATAAAGACAGGCTGGAAGTAGAATATGCTCTAAGGACTGCATCAAAACCAATAGGGGTAGCAAAATATACTTTAAGCAAAAAATTGCCCAAAGAGCTGTATGGCAAATTGCCTTCAGCCAAAGATTTTCAGAAAATATTGACATCTAAAAAGGATCGGTTGTTATGAAAACCGGTTGGGAAGTGAAGAGGTTGGGGGATGTTTGCGAAATTGAATTGGGCAAAACTCCTTATCGAGGAAATAAATCGTTTTGGGATCAAGAAAAACAAACCACAAACGTTTGGCTGTCAATTGCAGATTTATTGAATGGTCAAGGTAAAATTGTAGCCGATAGTAAAGAATATGTTTCTGATAAAGGTGCAAAATTATCAAAAATTGTTAAAAAAGGAACTTTACTGGTTAGTTTTAAATTAACTTTAGGCAGATTGGCATTCGCTGGAAGAGATTTATTTACAAATGAAGCGATAGCTGCTCTAACAATTAAAAATGAAAAGACCCTTTCAAATCAATATTTATATTACTTCTTGACTTTTTTTGATTGGGATGCTGCAACGAAAGGAGACATTAAAGTAAAAGGTAAAACACTTAATAAAGCAAAGCTGAAACAAATTGAAATTATTCTCCCCACTCCCCCAGAACAACTCCGTATCGTCGCTATTTTAGATGAGTCTTTTAAAAGCATTACAAAAGCAAAAGAAAACGCTGAGAAGAATTTAAAAAATACAAAAGAGATTTTTGAAAGCTATTTGCAAAGTGTTTTTGAAAATAAAGGCGAAGGATGGGAAGAGAAGAAGCTTAAAGAAATTTGTGAGATTAAACCACCTAAAAGTGAAGCACGAAATAAATTAAAAGAAACTGATGTTGTTTCTTTTGTGCCCATGGAAGATTTGGGAATAAATCAGAAAATTTTAATTCCCGAAAAAGAAAGGACATTAAAAGAAGTAGAAGGAAGTTATACTTATTTTGCTAATGATGATGTTCTTTTAGCAAAAATTACCCCTTGTTTCGAAAATGGAAAATTAAGTATTGCTAAAAATTTAAAAAATAGCATAGGTTTTGGTTCTAGCGAATATATCGTTTTTAGAACAAATAAAAATATATTCTCAGAATTTTTATATTACTTTTTGTTACGTTCTCAATTTAGGGAAGAAGGTGCAAAAAGAATGACTGGGGCTGTGGGGCATAAAAGAGTTTCAAAGGAATTCATTGAGAATTCCATGATTGCCTTGCCACCTCTAGTTGAACAACATTTAATAGTCGCTAAACTCAACGCCCTCTCCGCCGAAACCAAAAAACTCGAAGCAATTTACGCGCGGAAATTGGCGGATTTGGAAGAATTGAAGAAATCCATCCTTACAAAAGCCTTTAAAGGAGAATTGGTCAATGAATAATATGTTTGGGGCGTACGGCATATGCTGAAAAACAAGATTTTTGATATTATCAAAAAAGGCGAAGGGATTCGCATTGAATTCAAAGAGTGCAAAACCGAAATAAACAAAGGAGTCTATGAAACTGTTTGCGCGTTTTTAAACCGCAGCGGCGGAGAATTATTGCTCGGGGTTAATGACCGCGGCAAAATAACCGGAATTGAGAAGGATTATATCGAGCAGATAAAAAAGGATTTTGTGACTGCGATAAACAATCCTCAGAAAATAACGCCGTCAGTATATCTGTCTATAGAGCAAGCGGAGATAGATGGAAAATTACTGCTTTATATTTATGTGCCTGAAAGCTCACAAGTGCACCGATGCAACGGGAAAATATTTGATAGAAATCAGGACGGAGACTTTGATATTACAAACAACAACACGCTTGCCACTTCTTTGTATCTGAATAAGCAAACGCTTTATACTGAAAATAAAGTGTATCCATATTGCAAAATTTCTGATTTGCGAAGCGATTTGATTGAACGGGCAAGAAAACTTGCGGTTAATCAAAACAGCAATCATCCGTGGCGAAATATGAGCAATATTGAGCTATTGAAAAGCGCGAAACTTTATTCAAAAGACTATCAAACCAACAAAGCCGGATTTACGCTTGCGGCAATTCTTTTATTCGGGAAAGACGAAACAATTCTTTCGGCATTGCCTCACCACAGAACGGATTTAATACTGAGGCGAGAAAATCTTGACCGGTATGATGATCGTGATGATGTGCGGACAAATCTCATAGAAAGCTACGAAAGAATACTTGCATTTGGACAAAAACATTTGCCCGACCCGTTTTATCTTGAAGGAACCCAAAGAATCAGCATAAGGGATAAAATCATTCGTGAAATTGCTTCAAACATATTAATCCATAGAGAATATTCAAATCCGTTTCCCGCAAAAATAATAATCGAAAAGAATAGAATTTATACAGAAAATGGCAACAAGACACATGGGCAGGGAATAATAAACCCTGAAAATTTCTCTCCGTTTCCTAAAAATCCGGTTATTGCCGGCGTATTCAAAGAAATCGGCAATGCTGATGAACTAGGTTCTGGCGTGAGAAATCTTGTAAAATACACTAAATTATACTCAAATAGCGCGCCTCAGCTATTTGAAGAAGATGTTTTTAAGATAGTTATTCCGTTGACCGACCAAGCTACCCAGCAGGCTACCCCGCAAGCTACCCAGCAGGCTACCGAGCAGGATGAACGAACAAAAGCAATTTTAGTTTTTTGCTTAGATCCTAAAACAAGAGAAGAAATTCAAACATCATTAAACATAAAGGATAGAGAATATTTCAGATCAGAAATATTAAAACCATTGATTGAAAAAGGATTATTATTCCTTACAATTCCAGATAAACCGAGCAGCCCAAACCAAAAATATTACTCAAAAGTAACTGGAGGAAAAACATGAATGAAGATGAAACTAGAGCCGAACTCATTGATCCCAAGCTAAAAGAAAGCGGTTGGGGTGTAATTGAAGGCACGAAAATCAATAGAAACTTCCCGATTACTTTAGGCAGAATTAAAACCGGTAATCTCAGAGCCAGCCCAATCAGAGCAGACTATATACTATCCTATAAAGGCCGTAAACTTGCAGTTATAGAAGCTAAAAGTGATGTTCAAGAACTTGGCGAAGGAGTTGCTCAAGCAAAAGAATATGCTTTGAAACTGCATTTGGAAACTACTTTCGCAACCAACGGCAAAGAAATATATCAGATTTGTATGGAAACCGGAAAAGAAGGGATAATAAAAGAGTTTCCAACGCCTGACGAATTATGGAATAAAACATTCAATATCAAAAACAATTGGAAAGAAAAATTCAATGCAATTCCTAAGGGAGGAATTTACGAGCCCAGGTTCTACCAGGAAATTGCAACAAATAACGCTTTAGATGCTATTGCCGAAGGAAAAAATCGATTACTTTTAACTCTTGCAACAGGTACTGGAAAAACTACTATTGCATTTCAAATTGCCTGGAAACTGTTCCATGCACGTTGGAATTTATTGCGGGATGGCGCAAGAAGGCCGCGGATTTTATTCCTTACTGACAGAAATATTCTGGCAAACCAGGCATTTAATGAATTTTCTGCATTCCCTGAAGATGCTTTAATCAGAATTACGCCCAAGGATATAAGAAAGAAGGGTTCGGTTCCAAAAAATGGCAGTATTTTTTTCACAATATTTCAGACTTTTATGAGCGGCCCAAATGATACGCCTTACTTCGGACAGTACCCTAAAGACTATTTTGATTTAATAATTATTGATGAATGTCATAGAGGCGGAGCAAATGATGAAGGAAATTGGCGGGCAATAATGGAATACTTCTCCCCTGCGGTTCAATTAGGTTTAACTGCCACTCCAAAACGAAAAGAAAATGCGGACACTTACAAATACTTCGGAAAACCGCTTTATGTTTATTCATTAAAAGAAGGAATTAATGACGGTTTCTTAACTCCGTTTAAAGTCAGGACAATTAAAACAACCCTGGATGAGTATGTTTATACTTCCGATGACGAGGTTATTGAAGGCGAAGTAGAAGCTGGAAAAATTTATCAGGGGGCGGACTGGAATAGAATAATTGAGATTAAAGAAAAAGAAGCACATAATGTAAAATTACTTTTAAAAGAGATTAATCAAAATGAAAAAGCCATTGTTTTTTGCGCAAGCCAGGACCATGCACTTGCAATTAGGGATTTAATTAATCAATATAAGAAAAGCAAAGAACCAAATTACTGTGTACGTGTTACTGCTAATGATGGAAGACTTGGCGACGAGTATTTGGCAGAATTTAGAGATAATGAAAAAACAATCCCGACAATTCTTACTACTTCGCAAAAGCTTTCAACCGGCGTTGATGCAAGAAATATTCGCAACATTGTTTTAATGCGTCAGATTAAAGAAATAATTGAATTTAAACAAATTGTTGGACGCGGCACAAGATTATTTGATGGAAAAGAATTCTTTACAATATATGATTTTGTTGGTGCATGTCAACACTTTAGCGATCCGGAATGGGATGGCGAACCAATGGAGCCCGAACTATCAACTGGAAAAAACCTGCAAGTAATAAAAGAGGCGACAGCACCTTACAATGAAGACTCAGAAGATCAGCCAAAAAAGAATATCTTAAAAATAAGATTGGGTGATGGTAAAGAAAGAGAAATTCAGCACATGGTTAAAACATCATTCTGGAGTGCTAATGGAAAACCAATTTCATTAGAAGAATTTTTAAAAACGATATACGGGGAATTACCCAATTTTTTTAAAAATGAAGACGAACTTCGTAAAATATGGTCGAATCCCATAACGCGAAAAGCTTTACTTGATAAACTGGATGATGCAGGTTATGGAATGACTGAATTGAAAACATTACAACAATTAATAAATGCGGAAAACAGCGACATATTTGATGTTTTAGAATATATTTCTTTTGCAATTAAACCAATTTCAAGGGAGGAAAGAGTTGCTAAAGCACAATCAAACATACTCAAGTCATTAGACAATAATCAAAGAGAATTTTTAGAATTTGTCTTGTCCAAATATATTGAAACTGGTATTGAAGAGCTTGATCAAGATAAACTACCAGATCTCCTTAAAATTAAATATTTTGCGATAAATGATGCGACTGAATTGCTCGGCGGCGTTACTAAAATACGGGCGACATTCATTAATTTCCAAAAGCATTTATTTGCTACGGCCTCAGATTAGTAGTATTCCACCCCCACCAGGCATCGCGCCCGACAATTACCTGATTCAAGAGCTCAATATTCAATAATCCTCTACATCAACCTCAGTCGATACGGCGCATTCTAAATATGTGATGCATTTTTGAAGAATGATATTTTTCGCGCAGTTCCTTCACGGCCCATTATTGAACGCTTGAAAACTTGAGTTTATCCTTTTGATTCCGCCATTCCGAATTCGGAATAAATTCCCCACCATTTAAAGGCTGACATCCGCTTGCGGAAATATCCATGCCTCCGACCATGATGTTTTTTTGCTGAGATGCCGCGACATTACTCAAAGCCTGCATCATCTCCGCCATTTTCTGCTCCATTTTCTCAAAGCGGTTATCATTTTCGTTCTCGCGCACGGCCATCACTATTCCGTTTAAAATATTGCCACACGAACATATTGATTCGTGAGAAGCTACTGCTGCGCTGCACTTCGGGCAAGTTTTAACAACAAATGTATTCTCCACCTTCTTTTGCTCAACATCAATTCCAGACATTGCAAACATTTCATTCTCAACATCCTCATCGACTAAGTGCGTGTATGTTGATAATGCACGGGATTGCGGAGCGTGACCTACGGCCTTCCGTATTACGCCCTCAGGAACTTTCTTCAAAACATACTGTGTTAATCTAGAATGTCGAAAAAGATATGGCGTTATTGCCCTTCCAAGAACTCGTGTGCTCAATAGCTTTATTGTTTTTGAAAACGCTGGATGTGTAATAAATCTTGGTTCGCCCTTGGTCATATAATAAAACAAAGGAGTATCCGGCATTTCTCTGAAAGCATGGGCGTTAATCCATTTCTCAAGCATAGGAGCTGAGACAATCGCAAAGACAACGCGTTTTCCAGTCTTGCCATCTACATTTATGCGGTATCCGTGCGTATTTTTTACAACATCTCGAAGCATTATGCCGCGTATCTCGCCAGGACGACATCCAGTTTCATATAATACGCCGAATATGGTTGAATACATCAGACCATCCTTTAAGCCAGATGCTGCAGAAATAAGCTTATTCACATCATCATCCGTAAGCAAATCCTCGCGTCTTAAACTGCTTTGTGGCTTCTTCTGTCTTAGATGCTTTGTTCTTGGGCTTTGCTCACCATCATCTAAGCCATCAATAAAACGGAACATAACCTTAAAGGTCGTAGCAAAATCGTTTATGCTCGCCGGTTTATATCTTCCACATAGACGTATCTTTGTCATTACGGAATCGATGTCTGCTTTTGTGTAATCAATTAAATCCTTTTCACTGTTTTGCGTAATGGTTCGGGCGAACATGAGATATTTCTTCACTCTAAGAAGAGATAACTGCCGGCTGATGAGCCAATCCCTGAAAGAAAATAATGTTTGCTTGTTTCTTGCGCTCATATCACTTCTTTCTATCAACGCGTTTGTCCGATTCATGTCTGCTGTCAAGTCGTATAATTTCTCTTTGACGTCATTAAATCCCATACGCTCACCGTTTTAGAACCCGCTTTATTAAAGCGAGGTATGGGAATATGACTTTCTTTGTATGCAGGGGAGGGGATATTCGCCGATTCCGGATAGTTTGTGACCTCGACGATTTTGAGGAATCGAAAGATTCCTCAAAAGCTTGAAAATCGCAGATTTTCATGAAGTCGAGGTCGCTGGTTTTCTCTTTCTACCCGGACTTGTCTTTCTCTTTTTCAAAAGAGAAAGAAACCGGAATCGAACCCCCGAAGGGACTAACCCACAGAAGCCTCAGTCCTGCCTCTTTTGTCGCTGGCGGCGATAAAACTTCCGCGCGCCGACTTAGACCGCTTGAGTACCCCTGCACAAAATATATGATGCGTTAGTTATTGGCAAAGGAAGATTTAAATACGAATTGTCAAACAGATTTTTTAAATTCAATAAGGCTTTTCTGCGGTTTTTTTTGATTATTCTTTGATTTATTTTCAGCACCATCAACCTCATTATTGATTTCATCCTCATTAAACACGCGCCCTACGCCATCAATTATTGGAACTCCGTAAACGCCGTCATATCCGGGCTTTACCTGAATCGCGCCGACGCGGTTTTTCATTATGATGTCCGCGATTTTCGGCTCAACAACCTTTTCGAGCTCCTCGCGCGGCGCATCCATCAGCACATTGAACTCGTTGCCGAACTTTCGAATCAATACATCAAACACAGCCCATACCTTTTTCGAAGAAACCGCGCCCCCGCCAAGCGCGTTTGCAATAACTTCAGAAAGCGGCAGCATTGTATAAAACGGAATCGCGTTTTTTGGTGTATAACCTTCGAGCCTGTCTGCAAGCTCCTCGACCCTGTTCAAAACGCCGATAACAAGCGGTTTCCCGCAAACAGGGCAAAGACCGTTGTGTTTTTTTGTTTCTTTCGGCTCCATAGAGATGTTGCAGAGCCTGTGCCCGTCAACATGATATTTGCCATAAGCGGGATTAACTTCAACGGTTCCCAAGAATTCTTTTGGATTCTTTTGCCGGAGTGCGCCGATAAGATTCTTGTATGTCGGTTCTTTGAAATCAAATATATTGCACTCCCTTCCAATCCGCCACGGCCAGAAAGAATGCGAATCAGAATTTGAGATAAGAGTAAATCGGTCAAGCTGGGAAAGCCTCCAGTTCATCGCGGGGTCGCTGGAAAGCCCGGTCTCAAGCGCGTAAATGTGTTTTGCCTGGTCCTTGAAACAGTCCTCGATACTGTTGAAACCGGACATTGAACCGAAAACTGAGAACCATGGAGTCCAGATATGCGCCGGAATTATCTCGATATCGTCAGATATCTTTTTCAAATCTTCTACCATATCGCAGCAGGGATACCTGCCGATAATCGGCCTGCCGTCAGAGCGCAAATTGCCTTTTTTTGCAAGGTGCGCGTTTATCTGACCGACAATTTCAAACGACGGCGCAAGAATAATGTTATGGACTCTTCTGCCTTTTCCGTCCTGCGTATAGATGCTTGAAACCTCCGTCTGGAAAACATAGCTCATGCCGTTTGCAGATTTTGGGATTCCTGTCCCGTCTTCGTGAAGATATTGCTTCAGTTCTGCAATCCAATCAGGATGCGTAAAGTCAGCTGTGCCAAGAAGATTCAGGCCTTTGATGCGCGCGTATTTATCCAAATTCGGAATAGTGAGGTCTTTTGAAGTTGCTCGGCTGTATTTTGAATGAAGGTGCAGGTCTGCAAAGAATTTCATAGAGTTTGTTGTTTGTTTAGTTTTATATATTATTTGGCGCAGATAATGGATGCTTCCTGTGCTGAAAGCGTTCCAAGTTTAACTGAACATGCGCACGGCGCATCCGCTGTGCAACCATTTCCAGCCACATTAAACTGGGTAATTGTCAGAAGACTTGTTCCCGAGCAAGCGTAACCGTTCTCGAACAGGGTGGCGCATAAGCCTCTTTCTTTTCCGTTATTTGTGCAAAAGGCATTGCATTCACCGGATGCAGTTCCGGAATATGCCGAAAGCGGCTTTTCTTGTTTTCTTAAGCATTTGCAGATTGTATCGCGCGAGTATGCTCCGAAAACATATCTGGAATCGCATTGTGAATATTTAAGGAAATTTTCCAGCTTGTCGTCCAATGGAAGTGCAGAAATTATTTGCGCCACTTTCCAGTCCTTTACATTTATTGCGGAAATGCCTTTGATTTTACTGCTCGGGTTATTCTGCGCTATTGTGCTGATTGAAACGTCATCTACGGCGGTAATCGTCAGACCGGTTATCGATTTTTCTTTTAATGCGCTCGGTGTTATTTGTGCGCCATTAACGCTAATTGTATTAAGGTATTTAAGCCGAATATTTCCAATGTTTGCCTTTTCAGTACCGCTGCATGGCCTGGAACTGATAGATACAGAATCGCCATTATCCAATCTTCCGATAACCTGCCCGATTACAAATTCATTGCAGAAATAATCCACAATGCCGAATGTAGGCTTATTTGTCGTGTCTGCAGCATATGCTTGTTTATATGTTGTAATGCCGCTTTTAATTTCTTCACCGTCAGGTATAGTATCGCCGTCAGTGTCCCTTTTTACAGGATCCAAAACATTAGTCGGATCTATTGCCGGAAGCTCTTCCCAGTAATCTGGAAGCCCATCGCCATCCGTATCGCGCCGAAGCATTGCCGGAGTGTATTGATTGCTGAATTCTTCAGAATCTATTTGGAACAGCTTTAAGTTAGCAAGCCCTTCAGCCCGCATTGTGCCGCTTTCAGATTCCACATCAAGAGGATCTACTTCAGAGGTAAAGTCTCCAACCTTTGCATCGTGAAGCTTTAGGCTGTCTATTGTTGCCTTTGAATATGCATCGGTGCCTATAGCACTTGTAAAATCGGCGACGCTTATTTTGGGATTAGTTACAACATATTCTGCAAAATTCAATTCGTTAGTTTTGCCCACCGCGCCAACCTGCTCAAAACCAAGGTAATAATTCAACTGCGGATATGCCGCAGGATACGAAACATCTAATGTCTCTGATTTTGAACGGCACCAACCCAGGCCGTTTCCCTGCGTACTATCCCATTTAATGATTTTTTGCCCGTTCGCATTGCATATTTTGGTGCACACATCACTAAGCGTTATTGCGCCTCCGCCGCCAATCATCCCACCCGAAGCATCTTCACTTGTTCCTGTCACGCTTATAGATGCCTTTTTGTCAGAATAATAACTATATTCAAATTCCATTGTAAAGTCACTTGTAGTTATCGGATTATTGCCGAGTGCTGGCGGAGTGCATGTTATATAAGTTTCTTTTGTCTGGCCTTTTTTTAAATAAATGTCATCGCCATTCAAACTACAGGTTCCATCTCCAAGATCTCCAAGAGTTATTTTATTTAAATTATTTAAAGCAGTACCTGCCTCATCATCAACAACTGTTGCAAAAATTTCACAATCATTTGCGGTCACTACGCCGTCGCCGACATTTGTAATCCTGACTTTTATCCTGACATCGGTTTCGAACATCAATGGCTGTTTTGAGAGAAACTCGATTTTAAGAGGGCCTTGTGTTTGCTGTACTGCTATTGTGCGTTCTTTCGGAGGATTCTGCAGCCACGCATTTTCAGAAAACACTTCAAGGCGCCCCCAAACCTTTGTTTTGTATGGATAGCAGACTCTAGCCTGCGCAATATAAGAAAATATCTCACCTTTCGGAAGGTTTGTCGGAGCCCTAAACACCCATTCAAAATTCCGGCTCTCACCAGAATACGTTTTTACGCCGCGCACCTGCGGCGCCATCAGACCGAATGTTTCTGTCTTGGATGTTATGTCAGAATATTCGGTAGTCAATTCCCAGTCATTGGGTAAATTAAATATATACACTATGCCAGTGCCCTCCTCAACAGCATAATCCCCCCGGTTTTCAATTGAAAGCGAAAGCTTTGTCAGCTGATTGCTTCTTAAATTAGTCGGAGAGAATGAAAACGAGTTGATAACAACTCCCGGACCCCCTCCGCCTGATGAGCTGCCAAAAGGATTAACACATCCGGAAATTAAAATAACCATAACAAGAATCAAGAAATATGCGCGCATGTATTTATTTTATTCCCGAGTGTTTATATGTTTGTTAGCAGATTTCTATTTTTTAGTAAGAAGTATCACTCTGCTGCGCGCGTCTTCGTCTTTATACAAATATCCTAAATGAGCATTCAATTCCTCTGCGAATTTTTGCACTTCGGCAAACAGCGGCATTGCCTCAATCGGAAGGCGCATTCTTGAAAATCCTATCCACATATATGCCTTTATCTCGACAAAATCAGCATCTGCGCGCATTATCAATTCCGCGTATTCTTTCGCATGCGAATCGTTCCTTCCTTTGACAAGCGTCAAGCGCACTGCTTTTTTGCAGGAAAATGACGGCATTAAAGTAATTGTCTCTTCAAACCGCTCCCAGAAATCTGCAAACTGCGGAATGTCGACTTTTTTATAAATCTCTTTTGTCGGCGCGTCAAGGGAAAGATAAAGCTGCGACGGCTCTTCAATATTCTTGAGATATTCTGGAAACTGTCCGTTTGTCACAAGAAACGTGCTCATATCGCGCTTTTTGAATTCCTCGATTAAAGCAGAGATTTTCGGATATGCCGTAGGCTCGCCGGTCAATGAAATTGCTGCATTTTTCGGTTCTTGCGCCTCTTTCCATTTTTTCATATTCGTGCCTTCAAATCCTTTGAAACCTGAAAGAAGAACGCGCTGCACCTCGATTGATTTTTCTATTATTTCTTTTGGCTCATCCACCTCAAAACCGTCCATTGAATTTGCAGAAGTTTTGTCGGTTGCGCGCCAGCAATAGACGCAGCGGTTGGGACAAAAATACGCCGCAGGCGTCATCTGAAGGCATGTGTGGCTTCTTATGCCGTGCAGTTTTCCGTAGAACTTCTCTTTATAGCAGACGCTCTCGTTGCGCAGGGATTTTTTGGTCCATTCGCAGATTTTTACAGCAGAATGATTTCCTACAAGCCCGTAATTCTGGCGGCGGAAAAGAATCTTGATATTTTCTGGAAGTTGAGGCATGAAATTGTTATACGAGAGGAATGCTTAAATTTATTAGGTATGTTCGAGTTTTTAGAATATTTCCATGATGGCCATAAAATGAAACAACCCGGTTCCAATGTAAATATACTCATAGAATTACGTTTTTTGTATAAGTGACCTGTTTTGATAGTGCTAAAACGCGCGTTTAACGCGGAAATTTTATAGTGATCATTCGTAATGTGATATTTATATATCTGTGGCGTTATATGGGTTCCTGTGAGGGAAAAACAGATGAAAAATGGGTTTGGTGAGCAAAATGAGACCTAAAGAAGCTAAAGCTCGAATCAAAATCAATAAATTACTTGAAGATTCGGGTTGGCGATTTTTTGACACTCAAAGCAAACCTGCGAATGTTGTTTTAGAGCAAAATGTCAAAATAACGCGAGAGCATTTTGATGAATTGGGAGATGATTTTGAAAAAACTAAAAATGGATATACAGATTTTTCTTTGCTTGATGAATTTGGTTTTCCTATCGGAGTTCTTGAAGCAAAATCAGAAGATAAACATCCCTTATCGGGAAAAGAACAGGCAAGAACATATGCAAAAAGTTTGAATGTAAGATATGTTATTCTTTCAAATGGCAATATTCATTTTTTTTGGGATTTGGAAACAGGCAATCCTCAAATCATCACCAAATTCCCCACTTCTGAATCTTTAGGAACGAGAAAAAAATACGCGCCAAATAAGACTGCATTAGTAAAAGAAAATGTTGATTTTGATTATATTGCCATAACTCAAAAACCGGATTATGCGACAGATCCGGACTATACTGATGAAAAGAAGAGAAGTTCATTTATTGACAAAACAGGATTGCGATTTTTTAGGCCATATCAGTTAAAAGCAATTTACAGCATTCAAAAATCAATATCTGAAGGCAAAGACCGGTTCTTATTCGAAATGGCAACCGGAACCGGAAAAACCCTTATTGCCGCAGGAGTTATTAAATTATTTTTAAGAACAAAAAACGTGAAAAGAGTTTTATTCTTAGTTGATAGGCTGGAACTAGAAGATCAGGCGCATAAAAATTTCAAAAAATATCTGCAAAATGATTTTAAGTCAGTAATTTTTAAAGAAAATAGGGATGATTGGAAAAAAGCGGATATTGTTGTTTCTACAATTCAAACGTTTATACGTTACAATAAATATAAGGATATTTTTTCACCGATTGACTTTGATTTAGTTATCTCTGATGAAGCCCATCGTTCAATTGGCGGAAATAGCCGAGCAGTATTTGAATTCTTTTTAGGCTATAAGTTAGGGCTTACTGCAACGCCTAAAGACTATTTGAAACATGTAAATACTGATAAACTTCTTCAAAATGATCCAAGAAAACTAGAAAGACGAGAGCTTCTTGATACCTATAAGACTTTCGGCTGTGAAAATAGCGAGCCAACATACAGATATTCTTTAATTGACGGAGTTAATGAGGGATTTTTGATTAATCCCGTAGTTGCAGACGGCAGAACCGATATCACAACAGAGTTATTGTCCGAGCAAGGATATGCAGTTTTAATTGAAAATGAAAACGGAGATAAGGAAGAGCAGACTTTTTTCCGCAACCAATTTGAAAAGAAGTTTTTCTCTGAAAAAACAAACTATGCCTTATGCAAGGCGTTTATTGAACATGCTTTGAAAGATCCAATATCCGGAGAAATAGGCAAATCAATTATTTTTTGTGTGAGCCAAACTCATGCCGCAAATATTGCAAATGCCCTTAATGAACTCGCCATGAAGATGTTTCCGGATAAATATAATTCTGATTTTGCCATGCAAGTCAGCTCGGATGTTGAAGCTGCCCAGCAAATGACGATTAATTTTGTAAATAATAATCTTGGCGGCAAAACAAAATTCTTGGAAGGATATGACTCCAGTAAAGTCAGAGTGTGCGTAACTGTTGGAATGATGACAACCGGATATGATTGTCAAGATATACTTAATCTGGGATTGTTTAGGCCTATTTTTTCACCTACTGATTTTATTCAAATTAAAGGACGTGGCACCAGAAAATATACGTTCACATATAAAATTAAAGATGAATTTGAAGGCTGGATTGAGAAAAAAATCGAAAAAGACAAATTCAAACTATTTGATTTCTTTGGAAATTGCGAGTATTTTGAAAAAGATTTCCCATATGATGAAAAGCTAAAACTTCCAGCAATAATAAAAACCTATGTTGATGATGGCGGGAAAAAACCGCCATTTGTTTCTGAACGCTATGAAAACTACAATCATGATACCGTTAAGAAATATGATGAGACCGCAATTGGAAAAAACGGCATGCGTATTGATAGAGAATTATTTGAATCGTTCGCAGATAAAGTGAGAGAAGATAAGTTTATTAACAAAAAATTCAGAGAAGGAAGGCTAGAAGAAGCAGAAGAATATGTTAGAAAAGAATTGTTCAATAAGCCTGAAGAGTATATCAACCTTGACAAATTAAGAAGAGCTGTAAAGCTTGACCGACGGTTGACTTTAAGGGAAGTTCTTGAGCAAATATTCGGGAATTTAAAACGATTTAAGCTAAAAGATGAGATTTTAGAAGAAGAGATTTCTAAGTTTATTGAATTGCATGGAACGGACAGGGAGAATCTGCAAGAGTGCATTCATGCAATAAGGCTATTTATGAAAGAGTATATTGCCAATGCCGCATTTAGAAAGATTATTGATGAGCGTAATTTTACAGAACTTGAAACAAATCCGGTTTTCTCTATGAAAGACTTAGAAGATTTGAATGGCTGGAGAGATACGCTGATTAATTATGTAAAAGATTACGTAAACTTGAATGTCTTTATGGAGGCTGCTTAAAATGCCAAACGAGTTAATGCCAAAAGATGAAGCCATGGATTTTTTAATTTATAGCTCTCCGGATGGAAATGTCAAAGTAGAAGCTTTTTTGCATAAAGAGAATATTTGGCTTACGCAAGATAAGATGGCGGATTTATTTGGAGTTCAAAGACCTGCAATTACAAAACATCTGATAAATATTTTTGAAAGCGGTGAATTAGATGAAAATTCAGTTAGTTCCATTTTGGAACATACTGCTTCTGATGGTAAAAAGTATAAAACTAAGTATTATAATCTTGACGCAATTATTTCTGTGGGGTATAGGGTGAACTCCGGACAAGCCACTCAATTCAGGATTTGGGCAACAAAAATTCTGAAAGAGTACGTCATTAAAGGATTTGCCATGGATGATGAACGGCTTAAAAATGGCAAATATTTTGGAAAAGACTATTTCGACGAGCTTTTAGAAAGAATTCGTTCAATCAGGGCAAGCGAGAGAAGGATTTACCAGAAAATCACAGATATTTTTGCGGAATGCAGTATTGATTATGACCCGCAATCCGAAATCACTAAAGAGTTCTATGCAGCAGTTCAAAACAAATTTCATTATGCAATAACCGGACAGACTGCTGCTGAAATTATCTATGAAAAAGCAGATGCCAAAAAGAACAATATGGGATTATCCACATGGAAACATGCGCCAAAGGGAAGAATTTTAAAATCAGACACTATAATTGCCAAGAATTATCTTCTTGAAAAAGAAATCAAGCAGCTTGAAAGAACTATTTCAAGCTTTTTTGATCATGTTGAAAGAATAATTGAAAATAGGACAGTTTTGAAAATGCACAATTTATCAGAAAGCGTCAATAAATTTTTAGAGTTTAATGAGTTCCGAGTTTTAGACGGAAAAGGAAGAATTTCTTTCAAGCAGGCTGAAGAAAAAGCGTTCAAAGAATATGAATTATTTGATAAAACGCAAAAGATTGAGTCTGATTTTGATAAATTTAGCAAAAAATTGTTGGAGAAGAAGGAAAATGCTTGATTCAGAGACTAAAAGAAGAATAGATACAGCAAGAGATATTCTTGTGGGAAAAATTCCGGACCCTAAATCGCAGATTGAACAGATAACTGTTGCATTAATCTACAAGTTCATGGATGATATGGATAAAAAATCCGAGGAATTGGGCGGGAAATCTAAATTTTTTACAGGAGCTTATGCCAAATATGCATGGAATAAGATTTTAGACCGATCTGTAAGCGGTTTTGAATTAGTGGCGCTTTATGGCGAATCAATCCAAAGCATGAATCAAAATCCGAATTTGCCGCAATTATTCAGGGATATTTTCAAAAATGCTTATCTGCCATATAGAGATCCCGAGACTTTAAGGGCATTTTTACGAATAATTGATGATTTTACATATGATCATTCTGAAAGATTAGGGGATGCTTTTGAGTACCTGCTTTCAGTTATGGGCTCTCAGGGAGACGCAGGGCAATTCAGAACGCCCCGTCATATTATTGATTTTATTGTCAAAGTAGTTGATCCTTCTAAAAAGGATACAATCCTAGACCCTGCATGCGGAACTGCGGGTTTTCTGATTTCAGCATATAAACATATTTTAGAAAAAAATATGAAAGATGGCAAGCTTGAATTAACTCCTGATGAAAGAAAGAAATTAGTTGAAAATATTGTCGGCTACGATATCTCTCCTGATATGGTCAGGCTATCGCTGGTAAATCTTTATTTGCACGGATTCAAAAATCCGCATATCTATGAGTATGATGCTTTAACTTCTGATGAAAAATGGAATGAAACGTTTGATGTTGCACTAGCTAATCCGCCGTTTATGACGCCAAAAGGCGGAATCAGGCCGCATAAAAGATTTTCTGTTGATTCAAACAGAGCCGAGGTTTTATTTGTTGATTATATGGCAGAGCATTTGACAAATGATGGGAAAGCAGGAATTGTTGTTCCGGAAGGAATCATATTCCAATCAGGCTCGACATATAAACAGCTTCGCAAGATGCTGGTTGATAACGCGTTATATGCTGTTGTTTCGCTCCCTGCAGGAGTTTTTAACCCGTATTCCGGAGTCAAGACTTCTGTTTTGTTTTTAGACAAACGGATTGTCAAAAAAAGCAAAGATATTTTATTTGTGAAGGCTGAAAGCGATGGGTTCGGATTAGGCGCGCAAAGACGCGAGATAAAAAATAACGACCTGACAGAAGCTTTAGAAATACTGCAAAAATACCAAAAAGCAATATTGGAAGGCGTTGAGCCTGAGATTCAGAGCAAAATCGCTCACATAGTTTCTAAAAAAGTTATCGGAAAAACAGGAGAGTATAATTTATCAGGGGATAGATACAAGGAAACAGTTGTTTATGATGGGAAATGGGATTTGGTGGAGTTGGGGGACGTTGCAGAAACATCTTCAGGTGGAACTCCTTTAAAGAGTAAAACGGAATATTATGAAAATGGAATTATTCCTTGGGTAAAAAGTGGTGAAGTTGCACAAGGATTAATTTACAAAGCAGAGGAAAATATAACTGAATTAGGCTTAAAGAATTCATCAGCAAAAATATTTCCAATAAATACAGTTCTAGTTGCGATGTATGGTGCAACAGTAGGTCAAGTTGGCATATTAAAATTTGAAGCCGCAACAAATCAGGCAATTTGTGGTATATTACCTAATAATAAATTTATTCCTGAATTTTTGTTTTCGATATTAAAGTCAAGAAAAGCATATTTAATTAGCTTAAGTGGTGGTGGGGCACAACCAAATATTTCGCAAAAGATAATTAGAGAATTAAACATACCTCTTCCGCCTCTTGAAGTCCAAGAAAGAATTGTTGAAGAACTTGAAAGCTACCAGAATATTATTGACGGCGCAAAGAAAGTCGTTGAGAGCTACAAGCCGAGCTTTAAGATTGAAAAAGAGTGGGAAATAAAAAGTTTAGATGAAGTTTGCATAAAAATAAATGACGGGACTCATTTAACACCTAAATATATGGATTCAGGAGTACCCTTTTGGAGAGTTACTGATCTAACAAACTCTAACGATTCAAAAAAATTCATCTGTAAAGAAGAACATCAAGAATTAATAAAACGATGTAAACCTGAAAAAGGAGACATATTATATTCAAAAAATGGAACGATTGGTGTGGCTAAATTGATAGATTGGAATTGGGAGTTTAGTATTTTTGTTAGTTTGGCCCTGCTTAAACCTAAACGAGATATTCTTAACTCAAACTATTTGGAAATATTTTTGAATTCTCCAAATGCGTTTAAACAAGCAACCGCCCATTCAAAATCAGGAACAGTAACTAATCTTCATTTAATAGAAATAAAACAAATGATAATCCCTCTACCTCCTCTCGAAATCCAAAAGCAAATCGTCGCGCGCATCGAAGAAGAACAGAAGCTGGTTGATGCAAACAAGAAACTGATTGAACTTTTTGAGAAGAAAATCAAGGATAAAATTGCTGAAGTTTGGGGCGGATGAATAACAAAACGTGCTGGAACTGCGCGCGTGAAATATATCACCCATAAAATTATTTGGTGTAACTGATGGATAAAGAAAATGCAATAAGACTATTCCAAGACCAGAACGTCAGAGTCGTGTGGGATGGCGAGTTAGAGAAGTGGTATTTTTCTATAGTTGATGTTGCCGGAATTCTCTCGGAAAGCGTCGACCCTCAGGCATACTGGAGAAAATTAAAGGAACGCTTAAAGGCCGAAGGAAATGATACCGTGACAAATTGTCACGCTTTGAGAATGCAGGCATCTGATGGCAAGATGAGGCTAACCGATGTTGCAGATACAGAACAGCTATTAAGGCGTATTCAATCAATTCCTTCCAAGAACGCAGAGCCGTTCAAATTATGGCTTGCGAAATTCGGAAATGAGCGCATTGATGAAACACACGACCCGGAGCTTGCAATCGACCGGGCTATGCAAACTTATCTAAAAAGATAAAAATTCGATTAGGAATGAAGTCAAAGATAAAATTGCCGATGTTTGGGTGTGAATGAAAATGGAAAAAGAAAATAAGGCTCAATTAGTGCTTGATAATCATGACAAAACAAGAAAACACATGAAAGAAGAGCTCTCGTCCCTTGACATCAAAATCATTGTTTCTGAAATGCAGAGCCTGGGCCTTATCGGCGCGCGAATGGAAAAGTTCTACCAGAAAGAGCGCGAAATACATATACTTCTTCACATTCCGCAGCAGGGCACGCATACGCTTGTGCTTGGCTCGGGAAAGATATTTTTGACAAAGAAAAGATTTGAATACGGGCAGGTTCCGCCTACTTTTGCAATGACTCTGCGCAAATACCTTGGAGGAAAAAAAATAGCGGCAATAAGCCAGCATGAATTCGACAGAGTTATTGTCATTGAAACTGACGCGCACAAAATCATCGCCGAGCTATTCAGGAACGGAAATATTGTGCTGACAGATCCTGAATATAAAATATGGTCAATGCTTGAGCGGCAGGAATGGAAAGACCGCGCGATAAAGATGCGCGAAACATACAAGTTCCCAGCGCGCGGAAATACTCATGGAATCTGCGGATTCCAAGCTTTTAGGGACCCCGAGCCCCAAAATGATGAAATATTCTCCAAGTTAAAAGAGTCTGACAGGCAGGTTGTCGTGTTCCTTGCATCTGTTATGTCATTTGGCGGAGAGTATGCGGAAGAGATACTTTTCCGCGCAAATATTGACAAGACAAAGAGCTGCAAAACGCTTTCTGAAAAAGAGATTTCGGCGATATCGCGCGAAATAAAAAAGATACTCGAAGAAAAACCGGCGCCTTATGTTGTTCTTGATGCGGAAAAAGCAGAGGATTTTGCGCCGTTTGAAATGGCTCGCCATAAAGGCAAAGCAAGAAAAGAAACAAGTACTTTCAACGAAGCGGTTGCCGATTATTTTTCATGCGACGATGCCAGAAACGCGCCAAAAATCGCGGCAGCTGTTGCAGCTGATAAAGGCACAGCCGCAAAGTTCAATATACGCCTCCAGCAGCAGATGTCTGCAATCGCGCGCATTGAAAGCGAGTCCAAGCACGCGAAAAAGACTGGAGACTTGATTTATGCAAATTTTGAACTATTCCAGCAAGCAGTTGCAGAAAAGGAAAGGCACAAGATAAACCGCAAGGAAAAAACAATAACGATAGCAATTGAAGGCGAAAAAGTAGTTGTCTTCTACGAACAGCCTCTATCAAAAAGCGCGGAGAAATACTACGGCCGGGCGAAAAAACTGAAGGAAAAAGTCGCGCGCCTTAAGCTTGAAATCGAGCGGACAAAAAAAGAAATGTCTTTGCACAAAAAAGATACAGTACAGAAAAAAAGCGCGCCCGAGCCAAAAAAAATAGAGTGGTACCACAAATACCGCTGGTTCTTCACATCCGGCGGATTTCTGTGCGTTTCAGGAAAGGACGCAGACACAAACGAGGAATTGATAAAAAAACGTGTTGAAAAGACCGACATCGTGATTCACGCGGACATCACCGGCTCGCCGTTCGGATTGCTAAAAACGCGCGGAAAACCGGCTGACGAAAAATCGATAAAAGAAGCGCTTGAGTTTGTCGCATCCTATTCAAGAGCGTGGCAGGCGGGAGTCGGGATTGTTGATGCCTATTGGGTACTTCCCGAACAGGTGACCAAAAAAACGCCTGCAGGAGAATATATCGGAAAAGGCTCGTTCATGGTCTATGGCAAAAAGAATTCCTTCAAAACAGAGCTTCGGCTTGCGATTGGTGTGAAAAACGGCGAGGCTGTTGCAGGCGCGATTTCTTCAGTCCCTGAGCCTTTTGCAGTAATAAAACCAGGGCGCTCGGAGGCAAAAAAGCTTGCCGAGGAAGTTAAAGCATATCTTATCACGCACAGCACAAAAGAGCTTAAATCAAGAGCAGAGAAGATATCACTTGACGAAATCGCGCGGCACATTCCATTCGGAAAGGGTGAACTGGCTATATAAAGGTTTTTTGCGCTATATATAAACAGATATTTTATGGTCACTTCTAAAAAAACAGGGAAAGTTGCGCAAACTAAAGAAAAAATAGCTCCTAAAACATCCCATAACATAAAAATACAAAATGTTGTTATTTCTGTAGATACCGGCACGCGCATGCTTCTTGACGTTCTTGCAAGGCACCTTGAAAACGCAGAATATGAGCCGGAATCATTCCCGGGGCTTGTGTACCGCATAAAGGAACCGAAAGCATCGACACTCATATTCACAACAGGAAAAATCATATGCTCTGGCGCTAAATCATTTGACGAAGCAAAACTCGCCATAACAAAACTGATAAAGAAATTCAGAGAAATCGGCCTGAAAGTGCCAAGCGAGCCGAAAACAGAAATTGTGAACATTGTCGCTTCTGCAGAGCTTGGGGCGCGCCTTGACCTGAACAAGATTGTTTTCGAGCTTGGAGAGTGCGAATATGAGCCCGAACAGTTCCCGGGGCTTGTGTACCGCCTAGATTCGCCAAAGGTAGTGTTTTTGATATTTAATTCCGGAAAGCTTGTTTGTACTGGGGCGCGTTCTGAAAAAGCAGTCGAGCTTGCGGTTGATAATTTGCGAAAGAAACTGAAAGATATCAAGGCGATGTAAAGCGAATTCAGCTGTTTCTTATATGTAATGCTTATGAAGTTCTCCACATAGGGAAATAATAATACATTATTTCCCTCCAGGAAGGAAACATTTATATATTATTTCCCCCTATAGCGGATTTCATAATCAAAGACGGCAAAGAAATAAAGCAGATTCTGCAGACATGCTACGACGTATCCGACCATTCCACAAAGGAAAGAGAAATAAAAAGTCTGCTTAAAGCATCCAAAGACCTGAAATGCAATAATTTAACAATAATTACTGAAGTTTTGCGTTTTTTGGGCAGTTGAGCTCAAATATCAATTCACAAAAACTGAAATTTGAGTGTGAATTTTAAAAAACGCAAAACTTGAAAATAATTACATTAGATTATAAAGCAGAAGAAAAAATTGCCGGAAAGAAAATAGCCTACGTCCCCTTATTGAAATGGCTGTTAAATGAAGTATAAATAGTATCGCAGCCAAAAGTATTTTATGCGCAGAAAGGGAACTGAAGGAATGGCGATAGAAGCCATAACAGGTATGGGCTATCACCTCATTTTTCTTTTAGTTGGGCTTCTTTTGATCTATGTAATTGCCAGCGGATATGGCACAGAACTTGTGGGAAAAGCGCGGGCTGCGATAAGCGGGATGGGACCTTGCGAACAACTAAGTAGTGTTGAATACAAGGAGTTTATGAAAGCCATTAACGATGTATATAAAGGCTGTGCAGATGAAGACAAATGTGGATTATCATATTGCAAAGAAATGACTATGAATATCCCGGAATGCTATAATGTAGACCGAGCATCTCTTGACTCTTTTGGAATATCCTACGTTTCAGACATACCGTTTTGTGTTTGGACTTCTGATAAATTTAATTTATATTGTGGAGAGTCTGACGGAGACTACAAAAATAATGGCAACGTGGATATTATCTACTATGGACAAACCGGAGTTGATTTCTGTAAATTAGGCGGCGCTTTTGGATGCTTTAGCCCCGTAGGCGAATATTTTTCGGTCGATACAGACTCTAAAGTAAAAATAGTTGCAGAAAAAAATGGACTGTTAGGGGGGGCAGACATAAAATTAGACGTCATTGGTGGTGGGGATTACAGCCCCTGCACGCCTGCTCCTAAAAAAGCAGAATGCTACGACGATACCGATTGTGTGGTAAACAGTCATGGATATTGTAAAAATAATGTGTGTGTGTATAGGAAGTATTGCTCATATCTTTGCGAAACGAAATATTCTTCATGTCCGACTACAGGTCCTGATGGCGAAAAATGCAGAATGGTAAAAGCAGATTGCACTTTAGGGGGGGGCTGTACAGCAACAACCGGCTCTTTGACACGCACATGTCCGGATGGAACAAAAACGATAATAAGTAAACTAGATATAAAATTCAGTGCAAAAGCAGTGTGGATAACAACAGATCCTGGGCTTTCTCTTTCATCTCTTGATTTCATATATGGCGAACGGTATTATCGAAGAGTAAGCCTTCCGTGGGATCGTTTAGAAGAACAATTCTATCCAGAGACCAATGATGAAATTAGAATATCTTTTGAGGTTAAAGATATTAGTAACGACAACAAAATCACGGCATATTTTGGATGTTATTGAAACTTTGGAACTCATTCAAAGCCTAACAATTTTTTAAGCGGTATCAAATGATCTCCGTCTGTAATATACGGGCTTGGAGCCATAGACAATTCCTCGCGCAAACCGTCGATTTTTAGGTGGACTTTATTTCCAGAAACATGCATCGTGGCTTGGTAAGAATTAAATTTCTCATCATCAGTTAATTCCTTTTCCACTCTTCCGTCAATTGTGTGTTTCAATCGAGTTCTGACTTTGAGCACACCGTTTGTCGCGACAGCCAGCTCCTTATTGTCTTTTGCCACCCTGTTTTTTGAATTATATCCTATATCGAGATAAAATAATCCGCTCCTGCCGATATTTAGCTCTTTTGTCACATGCCCGGGAGCCATAATAATTTCTAAATAAAAATCATCTTCATCAAATCCAACACCTACAGAACTAACGACGCCATCCCATCGATCGTCCGGGGTTCCCGTATACGAAAAAACATTTTTATACACAACATCCAAATTAAACGGTTCATTTACGTCAATTGAACCTGCATTTGAGGCAATATTTGAAACAGTATCTGTATTTTTCATAATCGGATTATCAAGTGCTTTAATTGTAGTGGTTGGCTGTACGGTGTGCGTCGGCGCCGGTGTATCGCTGTCACAGTAATTTATTTGCGATGTTGCGGCATCAGAACTTACGCAGCCTGAAAGCGCGGCTGTGGCTATCAAAGCTGCAACAGTGTAAATTCCAAGTTTTATAGCATCTTCAAGTCCTGCTTTAGCAGCAGAATCTCCAAGAAAATTATTAAGCGGCCCGAACTGTATCTTATAAGCATCCGTAATTTTTCTCGCAATTTCCGCCGCATTCGGCGGTTTCCCTCTCTTCAAAGAAAGTGCGTCAATAACTGGCTGAATATTAAAGTCACGAAGATAGTTATTAGAATTCCATTCCGACGTCTGATTTAACTGTTCCTTATAAATCGCCTGAACGTCAAAAAAGCTCACATAAATCACAACCATATAGTAACGTATCACGCCTTACGAGTTATGACAATACGAAATATTAGCTATAAAGATATATAAATCTTTGTGCGCCTGTTGCCGACACAAAATGAACTGTATAATACCTCAGAACTAAAGAAAACTACTTGTGCAGTTTATCAAATATCAAAAGAGTAAAACACAGCCTTGAAGGTCTATTAAACCGTGCCGTTATTTGAGCCTTTTATACCGAGCGCTTTTTCCGCCTGCCTGAACTCTTTTTCCTCATTTATCGGAATCCAGCTTTCGTAGGGTATTGTGAAGCTGTATAGAACTCTTCGCCTCACAAGCTCGGGCACTACAACATCTTCAAAATCAATCGGCTTTTTTGACATATCGACAAACTTGTCAATAATCTCATAGACATGTGGCTCAAGAACATAAATCGCAACATTTGCCGGCATCATAACAGGGGGCTTTTCCTCAAAACTTATGACGAATCCTTCATCATCTGTATTGACAACGCCGTAGCGGTATATTGTTTTATTCACCCGCACAACAGTTGAAAGGCATCCTTTCTCCTTTCCAACCATATGGCGCCTGAGGAGCTGTTTTGGAAAGTCTTTATTTAGAATCAAATCATCCGGATAGGTTATTATGCATGCCTTTTTTCGATCTATCACTCCAATATCAAGCCCTTGTTTTATTGCGCCAGCTTTCCCGAGCTTTTCTTTCTCAAGAGAATATTTTACAGTTATTCCAAATTTTGAGCCATCGCCAACATAATCTTTGAGCTGGTCGCCGCCATGTCCTAGGAGCAAAACAAAATCCTTAAAGCCGTTTTTTGAAAAAAGCTCGATGCAGTAATCAATTATAGGCTTGTCGCCGAGCTTAAGAAGAGCTTTTGGAATGGCATCATGAGTCCTGTGCCTTAGGCGCTCGCCCATTCCGCCGGCAATCAAAACAACCTGTATAGTTGACGCATCAGAATTCATAGTATTTTATGGGCGCAAAGATATATAAAAATATGATTTATTCCAGCACTCTCACGCTGTCAACTTTTCCGTCACCGTCAAGATCAAGCCCTTGCACAACGCAACCCCAGTTATCTTCTCCGGAATATTTCTCAAATATAGCCTCAAAATGCCTTGTCAGGCCAAGAACTGCCGCCTTTGTTCCTGCAAACCTGATTCCTGCAATTACCATTATACTTTTTTCGCGCTCAAACGGGCTTGCGATTTTTGCGATTATTCCGCAGGTGTCTTCAATATAACTTTTGCCGGTCTTTTCTGAAATTATTTTCCTGAACGGAAAGTTCTCGGTATCAAAGCGCACAGGAAGGTATTTGTTCACTTCAGCAGTTATCACATTTGTAAGGACACCACCGACAAGAATCATGTTCTGGTTATACTTGTTTTCCGCCCGCACATCAACATCAAGCTTTGTTACAAACTCGCTCGGAATTGAGGAATACTGCCCGAGAAGAAGCGCGAGATCTATCCCATAATGCCCGTCGCGCGACCTTACCTGATGCAGGCCATGAGGATCCGGCGCGCCGACAACAACATATGAGTTTAAAGCCCCGGCATTTATAAACGGGTAAAGGAACTGCTTAAGCTTCGGATTTTCTTTCCTAAATGGAATCTCAGCAAGCGATTCTTCACCGTATGGAAGCTCGATTGCAAACGCGCTTTCTGTAGGCGCGTAATATTTTGCAAGAGCTCCTCCGCGCTCAGACTTGCTCTTCACTTCCACAATCTTTTCGCGCTCCATTCTGCGGATGTGATAGTAAACCAGCTGCTCGTGAATTCTAAGGCGTTTTGCAAGCTCTGCGGGATACGACGGCCGTTCGGCAAGGCCAAAAAGAATCTTTCGGGCCGTAGCGTTAGCTATACTCTTTATACCTTCGGCGCCGGTTATGATTCGCGCGCTTTTGATATAATACTTATCATTTTTTTCTGTTACAAGGAATACCATACTAAAACCAATATTATAATAGTATAAGTAAATTTATATATTTTTTGCGCAAGTTTATTGGAATTTCACATGTTTTTAAACCAAATTGTAAAAAATATATAATAATACTAAAAAAAAATTATTAGAAAGATATATATTATAAAGAAGGTTATCGTGCTAAGCAATTGATAAATAATTCTTTAACTGGAGTTTTGATATGTGCGGAATAATCGGATATTCGGGAAAAGAAAATGCAAAGGGAAGAATATTCGAGTGCCTTAAAAAGCTTGACTACCGCGGATATGATTCCTGGGGCATTGCAGTTGCATATAAGAGCGAAATTATTGTCGCAAAAAAGGCAGGACGACTGCCTGAAAAAAACAGCGAAATCAACCTCCCAAATGCGAATATGGGTGTAGGGCATACAAGATGGGCTACGCATGGCGGAGTTACTGAAAAAAACGCGCACCCGCACCTGTCAAACAACGGAAAAATCGCTGTCGTGCATAACGGAATTATCGAGAATTTCGAAAAACAAAAAGAATTTCTTAAAAGCAAAGGATTCATTTTTAATTCTGAAACAGACACTGAAACAATACCCAACACAATCGAATATCATATGGGGCGCGGTTATGACTTCATAGAAGCCGCAAAACGATCGCTTAGGCATCTTGAAGGGCAGTATGCTGTGATTGCCATGGATGGTGAGGGCAAAATGGTCGCAGTAAGAAAAGAAGCGCCACTTGTTGCAGGTATTGGTAAAGACGAATATTTTTTTGCATCAGATGTAACTGCTTTTCTTGAGCACACAAAAGACGCAATATTTCTTGAGGAAAATGAAATGGCGATAATCGAGGGAAGCTTTCAGATATTCAACATGCAGAAGAATGTTTTTGTAGAACGGAATATATCTAAAATCGAATGGGATGCCGAGCAGGCAAAAAAAGGAGATTTCGATCACTTCTTCCTGAAAGAAATAATGGAGCAGGCGAACGTAATAGAGCGGATATCGAAAATAGATCCGAAACTAATAAAAGAAATTGCTGACGAAATAAAAAAGGCAAACGGAGTATATATTGTTGCCTGCGGAACTGCATCATATGCATGCCTTCACGGCCTCTACACATTCTCAAAAATTGCAAAAAAGCACATAAATTTCTGCGTTGCCTCCGAGTTCCAGCATTTCAAGCATTTTCTTACGGATAAGAGCCTTATAATAGCAGTTTCCCAAAGCGGAGAGACTGCAGACACGCTTTGTGCCATAAGGGCTGCAAAATCAATGGGTGCAAAAGTCGTATCAATAACAAATTCTATGGGATCTTCTCTTATGCGGGAATCACACAAATCGATACTGCAAAAAGCAGGCCCTGAAATCGCAGTAAACTCAACAAAAGCATACACTTCGCAGCTCGCTCTTCTTGGCCTGATAGCATACGAGCTTGCAGGAAATCTGGATGAAGGCATCGCTAAGCTTAACGAGCTTTCAAAAGACATATTTTACCTTACATCTGAGAACGCGCGAAAATTCGTAAAAACACTTGCAGAAAAACTGAAAGACCATGAGCACATATATCTTGTCGGTCGAGGCATGCAGTATCCTACAGCTCTTGAAGCTGCACACAAAATAAAGGAAGTTTCTTACATACATGCAGAGGCATTTGCCGCAGGTGAGCTGAAGCACGGACCTAACGCACTGATAACAAAAGGAACACCGTATGTGATTTTTACTGCAGATGAAAACGAAAAGGAAATAATATCGAGCGCGATGGAGGTAAAGGCGCGCGGAGCATATGTGATAGGCGTCGGCCCGAAAAACAACGACGTCTTTGATTATTTCATAAAGGTCCGCGAAGCAGGCGACTTCAATTCAATAGTCCAGATAATTCCTATGCAAATTTTGTCGTATCAGTTGGCGCTGTTACGCGGGTGCGACCCGGACAAGCCAAGGAATCTGGCGAAAAGTGTGACTGTAAAATAAAAATGGAGGGTGAATCTATGGCACAAACATATAGGGAAATTGCAGGAATACTACCGAGTGATGCGGTCCTTAATGGCCCCAACAAAATATATGCAATAACGCCGAAGAAATTAAAAGGACTATCCAACGACGCAAAGAATATGTTAACCTCTTTTGGAATGGTTCCAAAAGACGAAATAAAAAAAATCGATGACGATAATAACCACACATCTCCTGTAAATATTACAATCACGCCATCATATATACGCGAACATTATGGAGAGTAATTTTATGAAACTCAAAAAACCTAATCTAAAAGGGAAAAACGTATTCCACAAAGTGGACATGAATTCGTCATTTGACAAAAATACGGGGCAGTTCAAGGACATCTCAAAAATCCGCGAGGCTGCGCTGTCGATAAAATACGCGCTTGACTGCGGCGCAAGAACAGTCATTGTCGCTTCGCATCAGGGAGACCGCGACAAAGCAGAAAGCCTAAAAAACCATGTTGAGGTCCTGCAATTGCACCTTCCGCAGGAAAGAATCACTTTCGCAGGAAAGCGGTGCGGAGACGATATTGCAGAAATGGTAAAAAATGCGCGAGATGGTGAAATCATAGTTCTTGAAAACACGCGGCTTGAAGACGAAGAATGGGCCGCGCCGCATCCCACACAGACAAAAATGTATTCAATGCTGAAAAAAATCCCGGACCTCAATGCAATAAAGGATGATCCTGCATCGCATAGAAAAGAGCTCTGCTCATTCACTATCTTAGAGCATTTGAGCAGCGAAGGAGTGCCGGTTTATGGCGGTCCGCTGCTTCACAATGACGTAAAAATGGCGGCAAAGGCGTGCGCAATGCTTGAGAAAAAAGGTGGAATTCTTCTTATCGGAGGCAGGAAGCTGGCAGACCAGCTTGAGCTAATTCCGCAGATTCTTGAAAAGTTCCCGAAAACAGACGCTCTGCTTGGTGGCCTTCTTTCAGTGCATATGGAAAAAGCGCTGGGAAAAAATCTTGGCCCGAACAACGAGCTTTTGCGCGACAAAGACAACCTGAAAAGCGATGAAACTGAAATGCTAAAAAAGGCTGTTGAGATAATGAATAAATTCAAAGGACGCATAGTATTGCCGCAAGATTATTTTATCAAAACTGACGACACATTACTGAATGTGCCTGTCAACGAAATACATAATGGAAAGGTCATTGACATCGGCATAAAGACAATCATAGACTACAAGCGAAGGATAGAGGCGCGCAGAAAAACAAGCGTCATGATAAACGGAGCGATGGGGCATTACGAATCCGCAAAATTCATGACAGGCCCGGGATTTGTCGGCGGCGCAGAAGTCTATTCCGCTGCATTCGACATAGAGAACAAACACTTTGTAATGTGCTTTGGCGGAGATTCTACTGCAATTGTGAACAAGCTCGGATTTGTCCCGAACATGCACAGCTCATCAGGAAAGGCATTTTTCAAGCGCATTGTCTACGGCCCGCATTTTGACTGCAAGTTTATTTTCCAGAATAATGGATGCAATGGAAATAATAAAAACGGCGTGAATGGAAATAAAGGCGTCGACGCAAATAAGAAAATACAAAAAACAACTGATTGAGATATAAATAAGGCGCACTAATATAATATAAATACCATTATGGTGATTCAATGGACAAAAAAATCCAGGATATCAAAGCTCAATTAGTACCGATCCTAAAACAAAACAACGTCTTAAAAGCCGGAATTTTTGGCTCTTTTGCGCGCGGAGAGCAAAAAAAGTCAAGCGATATTGACATATTGATTAAATTCAAGGAAGGTAAAAGCCTGCTTGACCTTGCAAGACTTGAGCTTATGCTCGAAAAAAAACTCGGAAGAAAAGTCGACTTAATAACTTACGACTCCCTTCACCCTTTGATAAAAGACAAAATTCTAAAGGAGGAGATTCAAGTCATATGAATAAAGAGCCTCTTGTTTTCGTTAAGCATATTCAGGAAAGCATGGAAAAAATCGAAAAATCTGCAAAAGAGCTTTCAAGAGAAGATTTTCTTAATTCCGAGGAAACTCAGGATGCGACCATAAGGCGACTTGAAATTATCGGCGAAGCTGCAAAAAACTTACCGGAAGAATTTCGAAAAAAACATCCAGAAATTCCGTGGAGTGAAATAATAAGGACGCGCGACAAGCTCATTCACGGATATTTTGGAGTGGATATTAACCTCACTTACGATATTGTAAAAAATGATTTGCCCGCATTAAAAGAAAAAGTAAAGCAAATTCTTGAAAAGGACAGTATTGGCAAAAATGACTTAAAGCCGTCAAAATGAGGTGCTAACGTGAAACTAGTGTTTATTCAAACCGGCGGAACAATAGATAAAGATTATCCAAAAACAACAAAAGGATATGTTTTTGAAATCTCAGAGCCCGCAATAAAAAGAATAGTGCAACGAGTTGCGCCCAACTTTGATTTTGAAATTGTTTCGGTCTTAAAAAAAGATAGTTTAGACATTACTGAAGCGGATAGGATTAAAATATCTAAAACATGCCAAGAGGTAATGGCCGATAAAATAATCATCACTCATGGAACCGATACGATGATAGAAACCGCAAAGGCGTTGAGCAATATAAAAAATAAAGTCATAATTTTGACAGGTGCCGCAAGACCTGAAAAATTTTCTGATTCTGACGCATCGTTTAATTTAGGCGTGGCTATCGGAGCAGCAAACGTTCTTAAAAAAGGTATCTATATCGCTATGAATGGTAGAATTTATCCTTGGAATAATGTCAAACGAAAGTTAGAAACAGGACAATTTATTGATTATTAATGTGATTCCTATGATACGAGTAGGCATAAACGGCTTTGGAACAATCGGAAAAAGAGTGGCAGACGCTGTTGCGCTGCAGGATGACATGAAAGTTGTCGGTGTTGTCAAGACGCGCCCGACATTCGAGGCGAAACTCGCGCAAAGAAAGAATTATCCGCTTTTTACAAATGTCAAGGAAAATATTCCTGCATTTGAGTCCGCAGGATTAAAAGTCGAAGGAACGCTTGAAAATCTTCTGGATAATTGCGACGTGATTGTTGACTGCACTCCTGGAAAAGTCGGCGCGATAAACAAGGAAAAACTCTATGCGCCGCGCAAAATCAAGGCAATATTTCAGGGCGGAGAGAAGTCGAATATCGCGGAAATGTCATTTAATGCATCAACTAATTACTCCGCATGCATAGGCAAGAATTTCCTGCGCGTGGTTTCCTGCAACACAACAGGACTCTGCAGGACGCTCGGCGCAATTGACAGAACATTCGGTCTGCAAAAAGTCCGCGCAACAATGATACGCAGAGGCGCAGATTCTGGAGATTCGAAAACAGGCCCGATTAACGCAATAGTTCCCAACCCCCCGACAATCCCGAGCCATCACGGCGCTGATGTCAATACAATCTTGCCGAAACTGGACATTGTAACCGGAGCATTTATTGTACCGACAACATTGATGC
Source organism: Nanoarchaeota archaeon (assembly GCA_018897155.1). Lineage (NCBI taxonomy): Archaea > Nanobdellati > Nanobdellota > Nanobdellota archaeon. Next base: position 31,122 of record JAHILE010000025.1, read on the forward strand.
ATGTACATATGGTAAATGCAATACTGAAAAAAAATACAACTCGCGAGGAAGCAATCGCAGTGCTTGAAAATGCTTCAAGAGTTATCCTTGTAAACGCGTCAGACGGAATTGAATCAACCGCACAGGTGATGGAATACGCGCGAGACCTTGGAAGGCCGCGCGGCGACCTGTTTGAAATCGCAGTCTGGCGCGAAAGCATCAATGTCATAAACGGCAACGAATTGTTCTACATACAGGCAGTGCACCAGGAATGCAATGTTGTGCCCGAGAATGTCGATGCGATACGCGCGATTATGGGCATTGAATCAGACGCGCACAAAAGCATGGAAAAGACGAATAAGAGCTTAATGATTTTGAAATAGGATTTCAAAGAGTTCTTACGTAATATATTACGTAATAATCAATAATACTACGTATCGTATTACGAACATACTAATTACGAAATGACATCATATATTTGCAGAAATACGCCAAATTTAGAGACCGATCAAAGACACATATTTTTCCAAATACATCTTACACCAAGCATAAAAAGATTTTAATCAAATAAAAATACATCATTATGGCAAAAGAAGTATTAGAAGGAAGTAAAGCTGTTGCAGAAATAGTTCGGCTATGTGCGCCAGAAGTGATTGCAGCATATCCAATCACACCGCAAATTCAATAAGTCTCTATTAGGCTTATCGAAGCAGAAACGCATATTGTTGAGGACCTTGCAAAAATGAAAGCCAATGGCACACTCAATGCAGAATATATCGAATCGGAATCGGAATTCTCCGCGCTGTCTTCAATTATCGGAGCATCGGCTGCAGGCGTGCGCGTCTACACGGCAACAAGTTCCCAAGGGCTTGCACTCATGCATGAAGTTCTTTTTGCATCCGCAGGACTGCGCCTACCGCTTGTGATGACTGTCACAAATAGAGCCCTTTCTGCTCCGCTCAGCATCTGGAACGACCACCAGGATTCTATTTCCGAGCGCGACTCAGGCTGGATTCAAATTTATGTTGAAACAAATCAAGAAGCAGTAGACACTCACATACAGGCTTTTAGGATTGCAGAAAATTCCGAAGTACTTCTTCCAATAATGGTGTGCATGGACGGATTTTTCTTGACGCACACTGTTGAGCCGATAGATGTTCCTGAAAAAAAAGATGTTGAAAAATACATTCCGAAATATGTTCCTAAATACGCTACGCTCGATTCCAAAAATCCGAAATCAATCGGCGCATTTGTCTATCCGCAGTTTTATATCAATGCAAAGTATGACAATGATGTTGCGCTAAAGAACTCTGCCAATGAAATAAAAAAAGCAAACAAGGACTTTGAAAAAGCATTCGGAAGAAGATATGGCAACGGGCTTATTGAGGAATACAAAAACGACAGAAAAATCACAATTATTGCAATGGGCTCTGTATGCGGAGCGATACGCGATTGCATTGATATAAGAAAAGATACGGGACTTTTGCGCGTGCGCACTTTTAGGCCTTTCCCGCGCGAAGACATCTTAGAAAATCTTTCAGACAAAGACACTGTGCTTGTGCTTGACAAAGCAGTTTCGCTTGGCAATGCAGGCGCGCTGTTCACCGAAGTCAGAGACGCGCTTTATTCGGCTAAGAAACGACCGAAGGTTGTCGGATTTATTGCAGGGCTTGGCGGAAAGGATATCCGGGTTAATGACATAAACAGCATGATTGACCGCGCGAAAAAGATGAACGACGGCGATATAGAGTGGGTGGAATGAAGATTATTTTTAACTGTGGCAATTATTGCATTAATATTTGCTGCGGGCTGCGTTCAGGAGATGCAACCGCGGACAAGCGACAGGAATCTGGCATACATGGATTGTAAAGATGCGTGCGAATATGATGCCAAAATTGTGCGCGAACAAAATTTATCAGATGGCCCGTGCCTGCTCAATCCCGCAAAAAGTGCAACAGACTGGGTCTGCGACATCGCACATAATCCACGCCTGCCGATTGATGATTTGCCAGAGAATCAGTGCAGCGCGTATCGCGAAGGAAAAGCAAAGCATTTTGTTGAACTGGATAAAAATTGCGAATTAATAAGAGCGGTTTGAAAGCAAGAAAGTAATCAATTGATGTCATGATTGTTTCGGATGATTAAAAATGAATAGGAATTTCAGTCTCGCGATTGTGACGCTGCTCGTGATAGCATCTTTGCTGAGCTATATTTATTTTTGGAATGTGGATGCTAGAAGAGCAGAAATCGGCGCATTATGCACAGATCTTTGCTTGAATAAAAGCAGATTTCTTTTAACAGGCCCGTGTCTTTCAGAAGAAATCGTGCCAGGCTGGACCTGTGATGTCGCGCACAATCCGAGGCAGGAAATAGATAATTTGCCCGAAAATCAGTGCGCAGCATTCAGAAACAGAAGTGTGCGCCATTTTGTGGAAGTGGATGAGAATTGCAAATTAATACGGGCGGTTTAAATAATTATGAAGTTTATTAAAAAGTGATATTCATGCCAAGTACAGATTTAATAACCCCGGGACATCGGACATGCGCGGGCTGCGGACCGGCGATTACAATACGCGAAGTGCTGCGCGCAACAGGCCCTGACGTTATTATCTGCGAAGCCACGGGATGTATGGAAGTAACTACAACACCATATCCTGAAAGTTCCTGGAAAATCCCTTGGATTCATGTGACTTTTGAGAATGCGGCATCAGTTGCTTCTGGAGTAAAAGCGGCTTTGCGAACACAGGGCAACAACCACACGCAAGTCATTGCACTGGGTGGTGATGGCGGAATGGTTGATATAGGATTTGGCGCGGTTTCAGGCGCGCTTGAAAGAAATGAAGACATACTTATTATAACCTATGACAATGAGGCCTATGCAAATACAGGTGTGCAACGTTCCGGTGCAACGCCGTATGGCGCATCTACAACAACATCTCCTGCAGGAACGGATTCAATCGGCAAGCCCGAATGGAAGAAAAACCTGCCTATGATTGCTGCAGCTCACGGATGCAAATATGTTGCCACAGCATCACCAGCATATCCTGCAGATCTTGCAAACAAAGTCAAAAAGGCGCTGTCAATAAAGGGTGTCAAATATATGCACATTCTTTCGCCATGCCCAATTGGATGGCGCACAGAGTCTTCGCAGACAATACAAATTGCAAAATTAGCAGTAACAAGCGGTATGTGGGTTCTTTACGAAATTGAAAACGGGCTCTTTAAGAGAACATTTACGCAAAAAACAATGCCTGTAAAAGAATATCTCGCGCCGCAGGGCAGGTTCAATCACTTAAAAGACGCAGACATCGCAAAGATACAGGAGCATGTTAACAGCGCATGGAATGCACTTGAGAATTTGGAAAAGAGCGGCGTGAATTTGATTAAGATTCTTTAGAAGAGTGATAATCAGCAAAAACAGTTTTATTTAAGATCAAAATATCTATTCAGATAAAATTTGTACATTGCTCCGGTTTGTGAAGGAATCTCCTCTCTAGAATTTATTATTCTCATTGAAGAAAAACGCAGTTCTTCAAGGCTTATTTTTTGATCTGATGAAACGCTTATAGAATATCCTGTCGATAAATCTTGTCGATTATGTTTTGTTGTGAATTTACCGACATACTGCCCTAAAAAGTTCCTTTCTGATGGATTGATTAGCAATCCCACTTCCCGATCTGCAATTCGGATAAGCGTATCGTCTATATTTTCTCCCTTGAGCATTCTTCGTCCGGGTAAAGCCCATACGTTTTGATATGGGGCGACTTTTCTTTTCACAATAACTACGCCTTCATCTCCATATTCAATAACAAGATCAAATGTAGGAATAACAGCCCATTCCAATATTTCGTCAGAAATTTCTTTTGGTATGGCTTTTATATCCACCATAGTTTCAACCTATCCGCATTCCACAACTATCTGCAGTTTCTTGCCGATTGTTTTGCTTGACGCGATTGTGCAGTTATCACCAAACGCGCTTGTTTTATTAGCAGCATTATCCGTATCACTTTTGTCAGAAACTGCTGCTTTACCGCCTTCCACATTCTGTGCGCCCCAGCCAAAAAGCTTTACCTGCTCGCTTTTGGCGTCCACTACTGCAACAGCCTTGAGCACCATGGCCTCCCTTACGCCGGAATAAACAGGCGCGACATAGAAATATCCGTCTTTTATTTTCTTGAAAAGCGGCTGAAGCGCATACCAGTCGCTGTAAAGGCTGATCTCGCCGCGCACGTCATCAAGCGCGCGTTCAGGACCGATAAGGCCGAGAGTTCGGGTGTCGTAAATCTTCGCAGTTCCATAATCTTTTCCATCTGCTTGAATTTCAATATACTGCGTTATTGCTTTTCTCGTTCTGCCCTCGGGCTCAAGCTGGAGCAGTCCGTACGTCCTTCCAGTGTCCTTGTCATACTGGAAATACATGTTGCGCGCAAGCTCAAAGACATTCTCATGCTGTAAGTAGTAGTTTAAAAATCCCTTCCATGAGGCATATTTTGCCCAGACTGCCGCGCGCTCCTCTGAATAGTCTTCATCAATTAATACTTGCCCTTCAAGAAGCCACTTCGGAGCATTTCCACTCCTAATCTCGGCTTCGGAATAAAATGTTACGACACCATTATTGTTAAGCACTACAATTCCGACTTGCTCAGTGTAAAATTTGACTATGAATTTTGTCGGATAGCGCATTTTTACAGGCGCAAACCACACAGGACTGCCTTCGGAATCATGCGTAAAAACTGTGTCCCCGTAAGTGAAAAATGGATACTTCATCCAGTACTTTGTCTTTACATCGCGTATTTTTCCTGTTGCAATCTGGTATGCAAGAGATACAAAATCTCTGCGCTCTTCGGAGAATTCGATGTTTTCATTAATCTTTTTTCGGTCAGACGGGTTCTGCGCATTTACTATTATGTATGCCGGCGATGGCTCGCCATTATTTGCAAGGCGCGCAGGCTCATAAGCCATTACCCAATAAAGCGTATTATTTATAGAATAAATTCCATCCCAATCACTTGACAGAGACCATCCGGTTTCAGTAACCATTGTCTTTGGAACCTGAAGCGCATATTCCTGCGAAACAAGCCGCATATTCTGAATATCCTCCCATTTTATGTCCAAAACGAGCGTTGACTTTGCATCCTCTACAATAACTGTGTCTGAACCGCGCATTTTATACCAGTCGACTTCAAGAGGCGGAGCAAAAATCAATGTTGTTATTCCAAGAAAAATCAGTATTGCGATAGTTCCTGCAAATAGTTTTGGGTGCGCGAATTTCAGGCGTGTTGGAGGCGTTTCCTCATCCATGAGATGAATACGTTTAATGCCCTTTCGAAGTCCGGTAATTTTTATCCCTTCCGCAATAAGGCGGAAGAAACCCGCAAATACGAGGCTTCCGATAGGGCTTGCAGTAACTAATATCGCGCCAACAAACCAAGATAGAATGATATTCTCTAAATGGCCGCGTTTAACGAGCCCTCTTAAAAGCCCAAAAACAGCAATAGAACCAACAAGGAATGCCCATAGTGTATAAAACCCTAAAAAACCAAGGTTTGTGAATAATTCAAGCCACATAAAGCTCATTTGTTTTCTATATTTAAATAGCTCGTTGTGGCTTGTTTAGTTTAACTATATTCTCTCCACGTCTTCTGGCATGAAGTGCATCTATAGAATCGTGTTTCCGGCTCATCAGATGAACGCGTCTGCTGCGTCCACCATACAGCCTCGTTGTGCTTGCATTCGGGGCAATCTATTTTGGTAAGTGGCAATATTCTTGATTTTTTATCGCCAATAACCGGAATTACATCACCTAAATCATGCAACATTTTCTCATGAATTACGCCTGAAGCTTTGGCTTTCGGATTTATGTTCTCTGCCTTTGCGCTTTTTCCGCATTTTTTGCAGACTAATATCGTCTTTGCGCCGTCCTTTTGAGGCATCATCAATATTCCGCATTTGTCGCACAGTTTCATATAATCCATCTCTGAACCATTAAATTTTATAAACATATTTAAAATCCTAGAGCGTCCGTTCGCTTCATTCTCGGCTTTTTTAGGCTTTCCTAAAAGCCTAAAAAATCCTTTCGCTATCACTCTAGGCTTTTCTTGGATTAAAATCCAAGAAAATCCGTTCATTTGCTAATTCTCGGCTTTTTTGGGTTTCTCAGAAACCCAAAAAATCTTTAAGCAGAAGCCTTGGATAACCAAGAAAAGGAATGCGCAAAATCATTTTCCCGCGCACCCAATCGGCAGGAATATCCCATGGATCCGGACCTGTATTCGCATCCCCCCAAGTATTGATTGTTTCGTCACTATTGATCTTCCACACGCGATGTACTATGAGCTGCTGCCTGTTTGGCTGATAATACACAATAATCGTGCCATTTTCCCGACCGGCAGCCATTTCACTCGTCTCTATTCCTTTGAGCACAAGAAGGTCACCGCGCGTGAGCGTCGGCACCATCGAATATGAAACTACAGTAACTATAGGATTTTTTGTATCCAATACCGCGCCCAAAACAGTATAAGATGCCACTGCAAGCACAATTCCGAGGATAAGGTATTTTACGGTCTCAATAAACTCTTTTGCAGCAGGGCTTTGTAAAAATTTTGCCATGAACTCACAAAACTGTCTATTCTCAAATAATCTTTATATAACCGTAAAAAAAGCATCATAAAAAATAAGACAAACAACGAAAACAGAAATAAAGCATTTAATAGGCTGCAAACAAATTATATGAATGATAAAAGTAGTATTTCTCGGCACATCTTCAGGAGTCCCTACAAGAGAGCGCAGCCTGCCAGCAATTTTTTTGATGCATGAAAGCGAGCGCCTGCTTTTCGACTGCGGTGAAGGAACTCAACGCCAGCTGATGTCCGACAAGCTGAAATTCATGAAAATAAACAGAATTTTCATTACGCATTGGCATGCAGACCATTTTGCAGGGCTTCTCGGACTTGTGCAAACAATGTCTCTTGAAAACCGCGCAGAACCGCTTTATATCTACGGCCCGCAAAGGACTGACGAATTTGTCGAACGGCTACTCGGAGTCGGTTATTTCTCAAAGTCATTCAAAGTGATTGCGAAAAATGTTGATGAGGGTGAAGAAATAATATGCGACGGCTTCAAAGTACTGCCATTTCGCGTAGAACATAGAGTTCCTGCACTAGGTTATGTTTTCAAAGAAAATAATAAAGTGCGCGCAGATATGGAAAAGGCAGAGAAGTTTGGGCTAAAAACCGGGCCAAAAATCGGCGCGCTCAAAGCCGGAAAAAATGTAGTAATAAACGGAAAAACAGTAAAGCCGGAAGATGTTCTAATAACCGAACAAGGGAAAAAAATAGTATATACCGGCGATACAAAATACAATGAAAATATTGTCAAATTCTCAAAAGATGCGGATTTATTGATAGCCGATTCGACTTTCGGCGAAGAATTTGTGGAACGCGCAGGAGATTTTCGCCACTCGACTGCAAATGATGCTGCAGAAGCTGCAAAAAAAGCCAATGTAAATCAACTGGTTCTGACTCACATAAGCCGGAGATACCAGGATTCCGAAGGAAGCATCCCTGCAAAGAGCTTAGAGGACTCCGCACGCAAAATTTTTAAGAATACTATTCTTGCGCGCGATTTTCTGGAGATTGAAGTTAAATAAATTGACTGTTAATCCTGAAATGTTCCTTTATGGTGAAATAATCCTTGTGGGAAAACGTCACCTCAGGCTTTATGCCGGACAAATTCCGGACCTCTTTTATTCTTTTAATGGTTAAGCCACCCATCAGTATTCTTCTCACTTCGGTGGAATCATCTATTTCCACAGGGATAAGATTGAATGGAAACGGTATTCTCTCCATCTGTTTTAATCTATCAAGCGAAACTGGGTAAGAGCGCGGGGCACCTTCACAATTGGTATAATATGCAATGTTTTCTTCCAGCCCACCATAATACAGGATTTGTTTTTTGACATCCAAGAGCCCTATCTGCCGCGTCGCGTATCCGTCAAAAAAAGAAACATAACTATCGACGACAGGTTTATCACGATCAAAAATATCTGGAGTCATATAAACTCATGCGTATATGAAATATATAAATTTATCGACAACTCCATATACCAACACATTTAAACCTTCGGCGCGCATTAGATATATGGCTTATCAGACCCAGAACATATGCGCAGTCGAGCGCAAAATCAAGGAAATTAATCCTGAAACAGATTCAAAAGTTCGTGTCATAGGCACGGTTCTAAGCAAAACGGAAAACGCATTCATGATTGACGATGGCGAAGGAACGATACAGATATTCGCAGATTCAAAGGCAATGCAAAACGTGGTTGAGCGAAAAATCGTGCGCGTCATAGGGCATATTCTGCCCAATGCAAGCACGTTTGACATAAAGGCGGAAATAGTTCAGGACATGACCGGATTGAATCTTAAGACGCATGAAACTGTCCAAAAACTCTGGAACCGCGAAAATATGTAATGATTTAAGGTGGCTTTAATGAGTGATGATAAAAAGAGCGAAAAGAAAGATGTTTCTGAAAAATCGGCTTTAAAGGCTGTGCTGTCCGATGTAATGCTATTCCGTGATTCTTTAACAGCGATACACGAACTCGTAAACGAGGCGATTTTCAAGGTAAAGGCCGACGGCATTTATCTTACTGCGACAGACCCGACAATGGTTGCGCTTATCGATTACAAGCTCCTATCAAGCGCGTTTGAAACCTATGAGCTCAAGGAAGCCGAGGACATCGGCTTAAATATTGAGAACCTGCTTGCGGTTCTAAAGCGCGCAAAAGCCGGTGAGAAAGTCACTCTTGATTTTGCAAAGGGCGCAAACAAGCTTCTTGTGACAATTGCAGGCGCTTCAACCAGAAAATTCACAATTCCTGTTCTTGATATAGAAAAAGGCGAAGTGCCTGAAATGAGCCTTGATTTCGCCGCAACAATCGAAGTAAAAACAAACGTCCTTGCCGATGGTATTGATGACGCATCCATTGTAACCGACACAGTAATTCTGGGCGCAAGCGCAAATGAATTCACAATGCGCGCAGAAGGCGATTTGAGCAAAGTCGAAATCGCCCTTGAAAAAGGCTCTGCTGATCTGATAGGCATTGAGGCAAAAACAACGGTGTCATCGAAATTCTCGCTCGAGTACCTCAAAAAAATCGTAAAGGGCGCGAAAATCGCAGACACTGCAAAAATACAGCTTGGAAGCGATTATCCGCTGAAAGTTACGTTCCGGGCAGTGGACAACCTGCAAATAACGTATGTGCTCGCGCCAAGGGTTGAGGATTAGGTTTGTGAATCGCAAGTAATCCCAATATTTTACTTAAATGGCACGGCAATGGTATAAAAGTAAATATAACTCCGGCTATGGGGGATTATCACACACAACGAGATGTGAATAAAATGTTAGATACTAAACCAGAAAGAGAAACAATAGCTAATTTTACCAAAGACGATATTGGGACAACTGAAGAGAATGTTAAACAAAAGTTTATGGTCCCACTATTAGTGTTACTAGGACATAAAAGAGAGGATTTAGAATTTGAACATGCTACTCGTAGAGGGCGGATAGATATATTCATTAAAAAGAACGTTCCATCGGAGTGCAAAGTGATAATAGATACTAAAGCATATTATGAAGATTTAAATGAAACTAAATACATTGAGCAACTAAAAGCTTATGCACTTGATGAAAATTCTTTAGTTGCTATTTTAGCTAATGGTCTTGAAATGAGAATATATAGTTTACTTAGGGGTGTTGCTTTCGAGCAATCATTGTTATATTGTATAAAACGCGAGGATATTATTAAAGAGGACACTTGGCAAATATTACTAAATCTTCTCGAAATATCAAACTTAAAGAACCGAAAAGTTCCTGATTATATTAATGAAAGAGAACGTGCAATTAGAGAAACTCTGATGAAAGAAGAAGAAATGATACATGAATTTGATAGCAAAGTTGAAGGCATTCATAGCGATATCGAAAGTAACGAAGAGAAAATAGAAACGTTACAAAAAGAAAAAAATAATTTAGAAAAAGAAATCAGTGAAAAAAGAAATGCTATTTGGGAAAAGTTATCACTGAAACGCTATTCTTTTAAGCAAAATATTGCCACATCTCCGTCAGAACCTCAAGAATCATCTAATCAATATTCTTCCGATCATAGAAAGATGGCTAAGAGGGTTCGTCTTTCAGATCTTGTATCGAATGGATTGATAAAGGATAGGCAAATCCTTCATTTATTCTATCGTCAGCCCATTTCATTAGAAAAAGCTCAGATTGTTGCCGATGAAAATAAATTAAAATATTTGGGTGATGGTAAAAACTACTCTACATCTGAATTAGCACGAACATTATTAAAAAAACATAAATGCATAACTCATAATTACAATGTTCAAGGCCCTCTATATTGGCAAACAGAAGATGGTCAGACAATCAACGAATTAAATGAAAAAATACGGCTGAATAGGGGTGATAGGGAATAATTTGTTGTGCGTAGCAACTCTATGGACACTCCGTATCCTTGTCTCGCTTTCGGCTCGGTCATATAACAGCGGACATACGGCTACGCTTCGCCCAAATAAGAAATGACCCTAGCAAATCATCTTCGGAATATCTTATCGTGATGCTCCAAATCAAGAAATCGGATAATATTTCCGTCAATCCGGAACGTAAGAACAAATGACTTGGCTATATGAACCTCCCTTCTATTTTTCATGTCGTAGCGCAGCGGTTTATAATGCTCGGGACTGGCAAGAATTTCTTCGATTTTCTTCATGCAGATTTCGTATCGCTTCTTGTCCCTTTTGAATAATTTATTGAGTGTTTCCCTTAATTGGTGGTCGTACTCAATTTCATACATTATATCATCCCTTTAAAATCAGAAGCTTTCGATATCTTTCCGCATTTCTTCGACGTTCTTAAATCGGTAAAATTTTCCTGTCTTTTCGATTTTCTCTAACTTCTTAAGATATTCGGGACGGACTTCGTGCACGTCATTGTCTATTACTTCTACTTCGGCTTCGAGCGCATTTACCCTTTTTTTAAGAAGCATAATATCGCTTTGCATCTGCCTCATTACTGCAAGCTCTGGACGCAAACTTTTTCTAAGTATCTTTCCTTCCATACAAATCACAAAATATACTTGGATTTCGGAATTTAAAAAGATGTTTTTTGACTCGTGACGAAAATAGCTCAATTGTCGAAGTTATTCAAAAATCCTTTTACTTCACTGTGCTCATTCTAAGGCTTTTGAACAGAGTTCATAAATTGTTCTGCCTTTTTTAAAATATTCTTCGCATTGTCAAACGTCAGTTTCTTCAGCGCGTCTTCATACGGCAGCCATTCAAAACCGATATGCTCATCAGATATTGTGATGTCGCGCGCGCAAGTCTCTGCCAGAAAGAAGATGACTTCCTTGTGAACTGTCTGGCCCTCGCGCCGGAAGAAATATTCTATTTTCTCGCGAAAGCCAAAGACAAAATTCAGGTCAGTGATGCCGGTTTCCTCGCGCGCCTCGCGCACAACAGTGTCTTTGTCCTGCTCTCCTTTCTCGATTTTGCCCTTGACAAATTCCCAGTGGCCGGACTCATAATGCAAGAGAAGATAAAGCCTTTCTCCGCCATCCATCCTGAAAATCACTGCGCCTCTTGATGATTCTTGCGGAATATTTAGCCACCTCCATTAACCATTTTCTTGTCTCACAGACCAAAAATAATAAATCATCGCAACAAATCCTTCTGAAGGCCGCGCCAGAATTCGCGGCTTTTTATTTTGCCGGCTTTTTTGAATTCAAAAACTTTGAAACCTTTTGATACGGATTCTGCAATTGTGCTCGGAACGCCTGCATCGTGCAGCTTTTTCGCGCTGTTTTTCAAATGCTTCTGGAAAAAGCCAATCGCATCGATATGCTCTCGCGCGGTTTCCGCGGTAAGGAATGTCCCTTCAAGCCATACTTTTTTGTATTTTGAAACAAATCGATCCTGATGCTCTGCCGGATTAAAAACAGAGGGTCCTCGCACCGAAAGATATTTAGGAAGATTTTTTGAGAGAAGCTCAACAGCAATTCCGCATTCAACATCTGCAAATTCCCAAACATCAACAATGTCAAATCCTTCGGACGTCATTGTTTTTGCCATACCTGATGAGAACTTACGAAGCTGTGGATAAAGGATATCATCGATTGCCAGGGGTTTTTTGAATATTACAATAACGAGATCAGTTCCTTTTTCTTTTTGGTGCAAAGCAAACTTTTTTGTATTTATTTTTTCTTCGGGCTTAAAAAAGTATGAAATGCTTGGGCTCTTAAGGAATTTTCTTGCTTTAAAAACGAATGCTGCAATCTTTTTGTGCGACAGCACTGCTGCAACATTGCGGTTTTTGTCTGTCGGGTCAAGAAATATTAATGGCTGATTTTCGAATTTTTTCCTAAGACGCGCATATTCATGCTTCGAAAAATCATGCCGTTTCCCGGCGAGCTTTTCATCCTGCGTCTGAAAATGATCATTAACGTCAAGCACTTCCTGATAATGCCAGTACTGGCTTGCCGCAAGAATATTTTCAAAAGAACCATATTTTATTGCCAGAAGCTCACAAAGATAACCGGAAAAGCCACCAGTCTTTAAGTCCGAACCATAACATCCGTTTGCTTTTAGGAATTTCTTCAGTAAGCGTACGGCATCTGTATTTTTAAGATGCTCGTTAACAAAAGCCTTATGAAACGGCGTTCGGTCAACAGCAGACTGTAGGAGTTCCGCGCGCTCCACTTCATACGCAGGAACGATTTCAATGCGAAAGCTATTTATCACGCCCTTGGTATAAGGGTGTTCAGCATAGCTAATTTGATAATTCTTCGACTTGAATTTCTGAAAAACCGCTTTTCCGATTTCAAGGCCTTTTCTCTCGAGAGTTTCGCGCGCAACATTTTGGCCGAAGAATATAAATATGTCAAGGTCTTTATCACCTGCAAGAAACGTATCTTTTGCAAGAGAGCCCATCAAATCGGCTTGTATAGAGAATTTTTCTCGAATAAATGATTGAATTTCGAGAAACATATAATTCGATTTTTTTCTCTCTGATTCTTTCGGATTTATTTTTTCAAGAACTAACTTGAGAATCTGTGATGAGTCACTCATATTATTTATTAGGATTCGAGATTATATATTCCTGCATATTATGACAAACGCGATAGAATCAATAACACGAAGTGACTAGTATGGCAATCAGTACATTGCCACCTTAAAAAGTATAAGCTTAGAAATAAAAATAATCTCCGGCCAATAGATAATGCCGGAAATACCATTTCAATACGCATATTGCATTATTATTAATTGCCTTTAATGGCGCCTTTTTATTCAATAATACTGCATTTCTCTTATTTCTCAGGACTTTCTCGCTTGTTCACTTTTTCCCAAATAAGGTCGAATGTCGGCTTTACAAAGTTTTGGGAAAAATGCTCAGAAGCAGACCAGAAAGCAACATCCTGTGTCGGATGTGTTTTTATATCATCAGTAAGACCGATTATGCTTGCATTACCGTTGACCATAAACATTCTTGTTGTCGGAACGCTCGCGCGTGATGTATCTCTAATCACTATCTTGCTGCCAAGAGCCTTAAGAGCATCAACATCGGATTTGTTTGCCGCAGATATCGGAGCTGCAACTCTCATAGTAACTCCTTTATCCAAAGCAGCCTTAATCAAATCAGCATGCTTGCCATTCAATTCTTTTAAGCCCACTTCTGATGTGAGTATGTCTATATTCGTATCTGCATTTTTAAGCATTGTACCGAGCTGTTGATGTATTGAATGCCTTCCTTTGAGCGAACCGGACATATCTGCAGCATCCACAAGATTAACGCCGGAAGAATGAAGCTTTTGCAACTCATTTAATGCATCGCTTTCCTTGAATTCCTCAATACGCTCAATCGCGTCTGCAAGGTCTGCCTTCATCTTGTTCTTTGCGCGATCAAGAGATTCTGAAGGAGAAACCGCCACATACTGCAAAGGCTTTGCATTCTTAATTATAACAAAACCTTTTTCTGCAAGCGATTCAAGAACATCATATGAACGGGACCGTGGAACTACAGCCATTTCTGAAAGCTCGCCAGCAGTCGATGTGCCGCGTGCCAGCAGAGCAGCATATAGCTTTCTCTCATAAAGATTAAGGCCGATTGCCTTCAACTTATCCATTGTTTTTTGGCTTACTATTGTCATTACATTCACCCAATATTTCAAAAATGATATATCTACTTAGGGTTTGTTCTATATATAGATTTGGTTTATTTAGATTTTTCTATTGATAACGCCGTAAATTTCGGCATATGTCGAACAAAGACATTATTAACGCACTCTAACAAAATACTTACTTGATAGTTGTTAAAATATATAAAGCTTTGTTTTCACTTAGAGGTCATACTAAATAGTAAAGAACTGCAAATATTTAAATAGTTTACAGAAGTTTAAAGACAACTATTTACTGTATTTATGTGTGCGCCTTTCCAAATCCGCGAGCTTGCGTGACAATTTCAAAGTCTCAGTACTTGAAAGAAGCTCAGGAAACCTGTTTGCTTTATCAAGAACAAATCGAAGCCTGTTGATTTCTTTTACATCAGAATCCCACTTCAACGAAACCTCTGTATCCATCACGCCTGTTTTTCCGGCAACCCTCTGTTTTATTTCCATAAATTGCATCATATCCCCTTCTCACATGTTGTTTTTGAAATAAATATCTCGCCAAAAAGCGTTGGCTGATTGCATATTATCCGCTCCTGGTTTGAAAGATGAAGCAATGAGCTGAAATTTTTTATTTTCTCTTCCGGCGTTGCAACTTTCTTCGCCGCAAAAAGAGTTGAAAACGCGATAACACCATCTTTTGCTTTTTCAATATAGGATATAACTGATTCGTAAACTTCTTCAATCTTTTTGGTTATATCTTCGCCTTTCAACTCTATGTTAAATATATGCCTTGCTGCGCGCCTATTTTGAACCTTCATGGCCTTGCCAAGCGCGTTTATAAGTTCTTTTATAGTGACGCGCCTTCGCGGTTCCCTTTTTAGCGGAATGTCCATTGCAGGAAGAATGAGCTGCTCGCCCGAGGACATTTCATCCT
This sequence comes from Nanoarchaeota archaeon, assembly GCA_018897155.1. Lineage (NCBI taxonomy): Archaea > Nanobdellati > Nanobdellota > Nanobdellota archaeon. The sequence continues at coordinate 46,208 of JAHILE010000025.1, forward strand.
CAACTTCCGCATCAACTTCTTCAAGGGATACGGGCTCTTCATCAATCTGCTTAAGCGTTTCTGATTTTAAGCGATAAATTATGGCTGCGGCAAGTATGATTCTTGAAGGCGCCCGAAGATCACGCTTCTGAAGCGTCTGTATGAATGATGTAAACCGCTCGCTTAATTTTATCAAATCAACATCCCACGGATTCATGTCTCTTGTAAGGGAAAACAGCACATTTTCCCAGTCATCAGTTGATATGTATGTAAGAATTTTCTCAGATTCTGATTTGAACGAAAACTTCTCTTCCTGAATCAACTCCGGAACATCGGAATCCTTAAAATCAATATCCTCAACACCCATAACAACCATCATTTTCGCAACAATGAACATCAAATTATTCGCATATCCACCAGACAACTTTTTTTCTTCTTCCGACAGAACTTTCGCGCTTATTATTGAACACTCCTTGGCTTTTAAGCTTAAAACAATGCATATTTGCCGTTGACCATGAAATCCCTGTTTTTTTTGCAATTTCGTATGTAGAAAGAGGCTTCTTAGAGCTAAAAAGCACGTGCCTTATTGCAGAATCAAGAGTATCACTAGTTTTATCCCCCAGCATAATTTATCTCCCCTTTGTAATGTTTTCAGTTGATGCGATTATATATTGCATGCAGGGATATTTAAAGATTTTATGACGCCAACCTTTATAAAATCCCTTTTCAAAAGAGAGACTACGGTGAATGTATGGTACAGGCCTATTGTGTAAAATGCAAAGCAAAAAAAGAGATGAAAGACGCTAAAAGTGTAACGCTAAAGAATGGAAAACCCGCAACATCCGGTGTTTGCCCAACATGCGGCACAAAGATGTTTCGAATCGGTGCTGTAAAATAAACGCTCCGCATAGTAATTTTTTGAAGGGCGAAAGCCCTTCTTATTCTTATTTTTCATTATTTTGATTTTAATCTAGGTGTATCTCATGTCATTAAAAATCGGAAAAATTGAAACATATATTCATGAAAAACTGAAGGAAAACGGTGCGCTCCACTTCACTCTCGTAGATCCTGAAGATATGATAGAAGATCCAGAACATCTTAAGGCAATTGTCAAAACTGCCGAAAAGGCCGGAACAGATGCATTTATGGTCGGCGGCTCACTCGGCATTGCGCATTCGGATTCTTTCAAGGTGATGAAGCTGATAAAAGAGAATAGCAATCTGCCACTCATCATATTCCCAGGAAATGTAGACGGCGTTCTAAAATCGGCAGACGCGATATTTTTCATGAGCCTTCTCAATTCAAGAAACCCATATTGGATTTCCGGCGCACAGGCACTTGGAGCGCCGCTTATCAGAAGAATGGGCCTTGAAGCAATTCCGATGGCATACTTAATCGTAGAGCCAGGAGGAAGCGTTTCTTTCATAGGCGACGCAAAGCCGATTCCGCGGGACAAACCGGATATTGCAGCAGCATACGCCCTTGCAGGAGAATTTCTCGGCATGCGGGTAATTTACCTTGAAGCAGGCTCAGGCGCCCGTGTTGCAGTGCCTGACGAAATTATTGCAATGGTCAGAAAAGCAGCAACAGTGCCGATAGCTGTAGGCGGCGGAATAAAGACTGCGGATGTTGCTGCGCAAAAAGTCGCGGCAGGAGCAAGCATAATCGTCACAGGCACGCTGATTGAAGAATCTAAAGACCTTGGCGAGAAGTTGGGCGCGCTGATTAAAGCGGTTAAGGAAGAGGGGAAGAAGAAGGTTGCTAAAGCTTGAAATCGCAGTATTTAAATTTTGAAATACAAAAGAATGTTATGGAATCACATGCACCATATAAAAGATTACTTGAAAATCCTATAGAACGACAAAATTTATTACTTCTTAATTTAAGCAAAATTCCAAAAGTAACAGAAGAGAAATTATTTGCAATATACTGCTTAATCGAATCAGAATTTAACAAGGATGGAAAGACATTAGGCTATTCTTTTAACTATTCGTTTGGAAAATTGCGCTGCAAGGAACTCGAAAATGACCTTTTAACTCTCGCAATTCAAAGATATATAGACTATAATGACATTAGAGACGTTAAAGAAACATAACACCAAATTCTATAATTTAACCTTCTCAAATCAATGCGCCTTTCAATGCCGTTGCGCACGAGCATCCGCGCGTGTTCGGTATTTTCGCGATCGCTTCAACAAGCATCTTTTTGACTTTTGCCTCGTTCTGCTTCATTGTTGCCACGATTTCCTCGATGCTGACATTGTGATCCTTCCAGCAGTCGTAATCAGTGACCATTGCAATTGCGGCATAGCATATCTCGGCTTCGCGCGCCAAAACGCACTCAGGCACAAGCGTCATATTTATCGTGTGGCAGCCCCATGACTTGAAAAGAAAGGATTCCGCGCGCGTTGAAAACCGAGGGCCGTTGACGCAAACCATTGTGCCTTTTTCATGAATTGCAAATCCATGCGATTTTCCGGTTTCTATAAGCAGTTTTCTTAAATCAGGGCAGAACGGGTCTGCAACAGAAATATGGCAAACCTTACCATTATCGTAAAATGTCGATTGCCTTCCATGAGTCCTGTCAATAAACTGGTCCACAACAACGAGGTCGCCCGGCTTGTAGCTCTCCTGCAAAGAACCGACAGCAGTAGGCGCAAGAATATGCTTTACTCCAAGGCTTTTGAGCGCTGAAATATTTGCGCGCGAATTCACAAGATGCGGCGGTATTGCGTGCCCCGGGCCGTGCCTGTTCAGAAACGCGACTCTTTTTCCTGCAAGCGTGCCGATAACAATTTTTGAGCTCGGCTTGCCGTAAGGCGTATCAGGATAAACTTCTGTTGTGTCTTTCAGAAGCGCGGGGTCGTAAACTCCGGTGCCTCCAATAATGCCAATTTCTGCAATATCCGTATTTGTTTGCATACAACTTGTTCGCGCGCAAACAATTTATGCTTTTAAAACAATAGGGGTTTATGCAAGTTCAAGGCAAACATTACAGAACCGTCTGGATGGAAGGGAATTCTGTCAAAATGATAAACCAGCTTCTTCTGCCGCACAAATTTGAAATCGCGAGTTTAGCAACGCATAAGGATACTGCGCGCGCAATAAAAGACATGACTGTACGCGGCGCAGGCGCTATCGGAGTTTCGGCAGGATTTGCAATGGCTCAGGCGTTTATTGAATCAAATGACGCAAAATATCTCGAAGAGGCAAAAAAGCATATTGAATCGACGCGCCCTACTGCACAGAATTTATTTTATGCAACAAATCGTGTTTTAAATGCGGCAAAAAATTCAAAAGAAGCAGCAATTCTTGAAGCGCAAAAAATCGCTGACGAGGATGCAGAAAACTGCAGGAAAATAGGAGAACTTGGAAGCGCATTAATCAAAGACGGCGCGAAAATCGAGACACACTGCAACGCCGGATGGCTTGCATTCTCTGACTGGGGAAGCGCATTATCTCCAATTTATTTTGCAAAAAGACAGGGCAAAAAAGTGTTTGTCTATGTCGATGAAACAAGGCCGCGGCTACAGGGAATGCTTTTAACATCATGGGAACTTGAAAATGAAGGAATTGAGCATAAGATAATTCCGGACAATGCCGGAGCATTTTATATGTCGCAGGGAATTGACATAATGCTTGTAGGCGCGGACAGGATTGCTGCAAACGGGGATACTGCAAACAAAATCGGAACTTTTGAAAAAGCGATTATGGCAAAAGAATTCGGCGTGCCGTTCTATATCGCTGCGCCGACAACAACAATTGATCTAAAATGCGCTTCAGGAAAAGACATTCCGATTGAGGAAAGAAGCGAAGATGAAGTTCTATATGTTTCAGGAATTGATGATGGCGGAAGTGTACGAAAAGTCAGAATCGCGCCCCAGAATTCGCGTGCCTTAAACCCTGCTTTTGATGTGACGCCTGCGAAATACATTACGGGAATAATAACTGAAAAGGGGATAGTAAAGCCAAACAATGATGAAATAAAGCAGTTATTTGAACATTAAGTGTCTATGAGTGGTGTCTTAAAACCCGATGCGCCTGAAAACACACCTACAACGTTGACATTGCACTAAGCTTATATTTTTCTGATTTCAAATAAAAATATGCCTATTGAAGGACACACAGACTATAAAAAACGGGAATATTGCAACAGCATAAAATGCCCTGTTCAGTTGATAATGAATAAGAAGACGGACAGCTTAAACGAGTATGAGGAATTAAGAACTATATGCAAAAACAACTGCATTCACACAACTTATGAGTTTCATCATTGGCTTATTGAAAACGGATATTTATTGGTCCGGCCGGATAAAAAACAAAGCGAGAGTAATTGAGGCGATTTTAATGGATTGGGGAATGAAAAACAGGATTTCGAGAATAATAAAGCCAAAGACAGGCCGCTGCGTAATGCTTGCAGTTGACCACGGATATTTTCAGGGACCGACAACCGGCCTTCGAGACCTCGGAAAAACAGTCAATCCGCTTCTGCCATATGCAGACGCATTAATGATTACGCGCGGCGCAATAAAGACCTGGATACCTGCAGAAGCAGACATACCGATAATTCTGCGCGTCTCAGGCGGCCAGAGCATACTAAAAGAACTGTCAAATGAAATAATAACAACATCAATTGAGGACGCAATACGAATCAACGCATCTGCAATAACCTGCTCTGCCTATGTAGGTGGAGAGTATGAAAAACAGACGTTAGAGAATCTTTCAAAAATTGTGGATGAAGGAAACAAATACGGCATACCTGTTCTTGCAGTGACTGCTGTCGGAAAGGATTTGGTGCGCGATGCAAGATATCTTGGCCTTGCTTCAAGGATTTGTGTAGAGCTTGGCGCGCATATGGTCAAGACATACTACACCGAAAATTTCAGTGAAGTAGTTGAAGCATGCGGCAGCGTCCCTGTTGTGATTGCTGGCGGAAAAAAACAGCCTGAAAAAGAGGCGCTTGAGATGGCGCATAGCGCAATATCTGCAGGGGCTACGGGCGTTGACATGGGACGAAATATCTTTCAGAGCGACTCTCCGATTGGTATGATAAAAGCAGTAAGGGCAGTAGTTCATGACAAAAAATCCGTGGATGAAGCATACGCAATCTATGAAAAAGAGAAGAAAAAAAACGGAGAGAAATCATCCAATGTTGATGCGCCGCATGAAAAAGTGTAAACTGCTGATGCGTATGAAAGTCATCTCGTTTCATGGCGCTTACCGCGCCAAGCTTTTGAGGACTCCAGTTCCTCAAAATCGCTGCGCTCATTTTGAGCCATTCGCAAACTTCATTAGGCTAAAAAGCTTGAAAATCTTTGATTTTCATGACTCGAAGCTTTTCATTTTGCATTCTTCAGGAGGTGAAGCAAAATGAAAGTTGCAGTATATTACAAAAATAATGATGTGTGGATAGAAGAGCGGTCAAAGCCGGAAATATCCGACGGAGAAATTCTTGTTAAAATGAAAGCATCCGGAATCTGCGGAACTGATGTGATGGAATGGTACAGAATAAAGAAAGCTCCGCGCGTCCTTGGCCATGAACTGGCAGGCGTTATTGTTGAATCGAAATCGGATAAATACGCTATTGGTCAGCGCGTTTTTGTAAGCCATCATGTTCCTTGCAATGTATGCAAATACTGCAGAGCAGGAAATCATACTGCGTGCGAAACCCTGCATAATGGCAATTATGAGCCCGGAGGGTTCAGCGAATTTGTAAGAGTTCCGAAAATAAATGTTCTTTTTGGCACATATCTTTTGCCGGAAAATGTCTCTTATGAAGAGGCGACAATGATGGAGCCTATTGCATGTGTTTTGCGCGCCCAGAGAATAATGAATGTTGCTAAAGGGCAAATAGTTATAGTTATGGGTTCCGGAGTTTCGGGGCTTTTGAATATACTCATCGCTAAATTAAGAGGCGCAAAAGTTGTTGCGACAGACATCAACGAATACCGGCTTAAAAAAGCAAAAGATTGCGGCGCGGATAGTGTATTAAACGCAGGCGAAGAAATAACTGTCAAAGCAGAGCATATTATAATGTGCACCGGAGCAATGCCTGCATTTGAAAAAGCATTCAAATGCGCGGATAAAAAAGGGACTATTATGCTTTTTGCCATCCCAAAAGAGAATATTTCTATTCCAAATGCCGAGTTTTGGAGAAATGAACTAACCTTGATTTCAAGCTATGGTGCTGCGCCGCGCGATTTGGAAGAATCTTTGGAATTGATTAAATCCGGAAAGATAGATGCCAAAAGCTTGATAACTGACAGGTTTTCATTAGATGATGTTCAAAAGGGATTTGAAACGGCAACAGCGGCAAAAGAATCGCTAAAGGTTGTGATTATTCCAAATGCATGATATTCTGACTGCGCCAAACTTTCGTACATAAAGAAATTGCCTAAAATTTGCGCATCCGTTCGCGAACTCTGTTCACTTGCGTTCTCAGCTTTTGAGGACTCCTTCAATTCCTCAAAATTCGTTCGCTCTCGGCTTTTTCAACCATTCACAAACGTTATCGGGTTGAAA
>JAHILE010000026.1 GCA_018897155.1 Nanoarchaeota archaeon
GAAATATCTGCGTTTTTTATGGCACGTTTGTCTTTCTGCCTTATGATCCAACGAATCTTCTCGTTATTCAGCTTTTTCATGTATTCTATAATGGGGTGGAAATTAATTCGGGATAATATAATCCAAGGCAGCACGTGCATAATTCCTGGCAAGAACTCCTTTAAGCGGCGGATTATCTCTTTCTATCCCATCCATTGCATCGTCAACGAGTTTTCCGATTGTCGGCTGTTTTGCATTGCGCTGAAGATGTTCCCACCTTGCTTCGGGAGGCACCCAAAAGATGTTTTCTGCGCGATATTCGTCTGGATCTTCAGGATCTCTGCCGGATGAAGAATCATCAACTATCTCTTTGTGTTTTGACTCAAAGGCATCCGAAATGTATTTGAGAAATATTAATCCAAGAACAACATGCTTGTACTCGGCAGCATCCATATTGTTCCGTAATTTATCCGCGACTTGCCAAAGTTTTTGCTCAAAGCCTAGATTTGCTCCGTTAGAAGACTTGGAGTTTGCCATGGGTGTCGCCATATACTAAATAATTATATTTTAAGAATATAAATGCCTCGAGCATGTTTAAACATACGAAAAGGCGGTATATTATACCTCAAAGTAGGTTGACGAACTGGTTGACGCAAAGGTTGACGCAAGTTTTCTATATTTAGTTTGCAGTCATCAGCCCAACATCTGTTGCCGTACTGTGGGCAAAACCTCGATGATTACTTCGAATATTTGAAGCTCCGCTTAATTATATCCGCGGAGCGAGAATTTCGAAGGCTTGAAACTCACACAAATTCCATCCACAAGGTGAGTACAAAAGAGTTTCATGACTGCAAAGGCGGCGTATTTTGTAAAAAATAAGCTTTATATACTTAATCCTACAAATAGGATTAAACAATCCTATAATTAGGATGGATGAATAATATGCTAAAGAAAGAATATGAAGTTTTGCTTCAGTTTGTCAAAGAGCCGTGGAAAAAATTCACTTTCAAAGAAGTGAAAGCGTTCACAGGAAAAAAGTCCGAAAGCTACATATATGCCTCTTTAAAGAAATTTGTCAAAGCAGGAATACTGAAAGAGGAAAAAGCGGGAAATGTTGTTCTTTATGAATTAGGCTTGAAAAGCCAGAAGGCGCAAGTCTATGCAGGGTTTATCTCTGAGTACGTTGCGTGGGGCCAAAAACACCTCCCACACAAAGATTTGCAGAAAATTGCAGATAAACTGTCAACAGAATTCTATATTTTTATAATAACCGGCAGTTATGCCAAAAATAAGCAAAAAGAAACATCAGATATAGACCTCGCGATAATTATCGGCGATTCTGAAGAGCCAAAAAAGGTTTATGCACAGCTTAGGCTGGCATGCGAGTTAAACATTTCCCAAATACACCTTTATGTTTTCAAAAAGTCCGAATTTCTTCAAATGCTCTTAAACAACGAGGCGAATTACGGAAAAGAAATAGCCAAAAATAACCTTATATTGCATGGAGGAGAAATATACTACAGGATTTTGCAAGAGGCGATTGAATATGGATTTAATGATAAAAAGCTATATTGAAAGGGCAGAAAACGAAATTGTCATTGCTGAGACCCTGAAAAGACTTAGCAATGAAGCAAATGCAAAGCAATTTTTTGGCATAAGCGACAGGATGACATTTTACAGTTCCGCGATATCCCATTCTTATTATGCAATATTTTATGCGGCAAAAGCAATACTATTGACGAAAAATATTAAAACAACCGCCCCGGAAATCCACAAAAAAACATTTGAAGAATTTAAAAGGAACTTTGTGGACACGGGCATCCTTAATGTGAAGCTTCTTGAGATTTACAGGAAAATGGTCATCAGAGCAGACGAGCTTCTTGAAATATTCAAAGATGAAAAGTGGAAAAGAGGGAATTTTACATATAATACAATTCCTCAGGCAAACAAAGAGCCCGCAGAAGACTCATTAAAAAAGCAAAATTATTTGTTTCAAACATAACGAAAATATTTCAAATGGGTTAAGCCCATGACGTTTCCCTATTCCTCCAACAACCTCACATAACTATCATAACGTTTCTTGGGTATTTTTCCTTCTGCAAGCGCCCTCTTAACTCCGCAATCTCGAGCATCTTCTTTGTTATGCAGGCAGTTGCCGTACCTGCATTGATATGCCTTGAACTCCGGGAAATAAAGCTGAAGCTCATTTTTCGGTATATTTCCTATGCCAAATGACCTTATTCCCGGCGTGTCAATTATGTATGAGTTTTCCTTCCATTTGTACACTGTTGAAGCTGTGGTTGTGTGCTTTCCACGATCTGTTTTTTTGCTTACTTCTCCTTCCCTTGCAATTATATCCCCTGAAACTGCATTTATCAGGGATGATTTTCCCACTCCGCTTTGCCCGATAAACACAACAGTTTTACCAGAAATGATTTTTTTTAGCTCCTCAATCCCTTCTTTTTTCCTGGTAGATGTTTTTACGTATTTTATTCCGGCATATTCCTTAAGCAGGCCGTCTTCATACCCTTCTGCCAGATCCGCTTTGTTCAGGCATATTATCGGCTCGATATTGTTGCTCTGTATCATGACAATATACCTGTCAATTGCATTGATGTGAAGAGGCGGGCTCCTGGCAGATACTACTGCAATGACCGCATCAATGTTTGCGGCAATGATGTGCGCATACTCTGCACCCCTTCCTGTGCGGTCCTGCTTCATTCTTGAGATTTTTGACGCCCGTCTCTGAATGCTTGATATGCAATACCCAAAATTGTCCTTTGCCAAGCTGACGTAATCTCCGGGAACAATGGCTCCGAAGTATTTGGCAGTCCTGCTAAGCTTTACGCCTGAAATTATCTCATCATTGTAGAACACTTTGAATATGCCGTGGTTTTTTTCTATGACAATGGCCTTGTCTTTGTCGTCAATGCGCTCGACAAACAGCTCTTCGACTGAATGATCTGTGTTCTTCTCTCTTCTTTTCTTATCAGTCGCCCTTTTGGCAAATCTTCTTTCATAGCTTAGAAAATCATCAACCATGTATTAACTTAGAATTTTGGGGTTTAAATCATGACATTTTATAAAAATACACACATAATCAACCCCTATGAAAAAGCCGGAACTTCTTCTTCCTGTAAAATCCATGTCAAGCCTTGTTGCTGCGCTTCCGTACGCAGATGCAGTCTATTTCGGGGCTAAAGTCTTTAGCATGAGAGCAAGAGCCGGCAATTTCACAAACGCAGAAATAAGGAAAGCAGTCGAAATCTGCCACAAAAACAAAATCAAGGCGTATCTTGCAGTCAACACAGTGATTTACCCGGACGACGAAAAAAAGCTTGAAAAACTCTTGGATGCGGCAAAAATGGTTGATGCAGTCATATGCTGGGATGCTGCAGTAATCCAAGCCGCAAAAAAAAGAAACATTCCGATTCATATTTCAACCCAGGCAAATGTCTCAAACGCAAAAACCGCTGAGATGTACCGCAGACTCGGCGCAATAAGAATCGTTCTTGCCCGCGAATGCAGTCTAAAAGACATAAAGAAAATTAAAACACAAACAAAAATCGAAATCGAAGTATTTGTCCACGGAGCGATGTGCGTTTCAATATCGGGAAGATGCTATCTTTCAAGCTATCTTTACGGAAAATCCGCGAATTGCGGCGACTGCATTCAGCCCTGCAGGCAGGAATGGACACTTACAAATGAGGATAAAAAAGAGCTTGTATGCGACGGAAAATACCTCTTAAGCGCAAAAGACCTGTGCATGATAGAGCATATTCCCGAATTAATAAAAGCAGGAATTGACGCGTTCAAAGTCGAGGGTAGGTTAAGAGATGCCAGATACACTGAAACAGCAGGCCGATGTTATAGAGAGGCAATTGATTCATTTACAAAAGAAAAAGCAATAAAATGGAAAAAAGAGCTCCAGTCAGTCTATAACCGCGGATTTTCAACAGGATTTTATTTCAAAAAGCCGACAGATTTCACATATGACCTGTCCAACTCTCAGGCAACGTCAAAAAAAGTCCATGTCGGAATCATAACTAATTATTTCCCGAAAATTTCTGTCGCATCAATTAAAGTCTTTTCAGGAATTATAAAAGTGGGAGACAAAATCATAATAGAGGGCAAAACAACTTATCTAATGCAGAAAATCGAGTCAATCGAAACCAACGGAAAAATAAAAGACAAGATTTTAAAAGGCGAAGCTTCAGGAATAAAAGTAAAAGAAAGAGTAAGAAAAAACGACTCGGTTTATTGTATAAGAGAATGATTATGGCAAATGTCATTATAATTCACGGAGCTTACGGAAATCCCGAAGAAAATTGGTTTCCCTGGCTGAAAAAAGAGCTTGAAAAGCTGGATTGCCGCGTTTTTGTTCCAAAATTTCCAACTCCTTAAAATCAGGCGCTTGAAAACTGGATAAACTCATTTGAAAAATATGAAAAATACCTGGATAAAAACACAATAGTTATCGGGCATAGTTTGGGATGCGCGTTTTTATTGAATGTTCTTGAAAAGGCAAATAAGCCCGTTAAATCAGCATTTTTAGTCGCGGGGTTTGTCAGCGCAATAAATAATCCAAAACTTGATGCGATAAACCGGAGTTTTTGGGACAAAAAGTTTGACTGGAAAAAAATAAAGAGCAACTGCAGGAATTTTATAGTTTACCATTCCGACAATGACCCTTACGTATCACTGGAAAAAGGAAACGAGCTTGCAGAACAGCTTGGCAGCAGCCTGAAGATAATAAAAAATGCAGGGCATTTCAACAAAAATTCAGGTTATCTAAAATTTGATATGCTTTTAGAAGATGTCAAAAACACATTACAAAATTACAAAAAATCTATATAAGCTTTCAGGTGCATAATAAAAGGATAATTCTTGAAAAGGTCACAGACAAAAATGGGAGACAAAAACATTCTAACTGAATGGCGCGCGTTGCGTAATTCTTGCATAGTTCATACGCGTTCTTATAGCATATAGTTTGGTGTCGCCTATGAAAAACTTCAAAAAATTCTGGAAGCTCGGCAGACCCGAATTCAATACGGAGTTTTTTGACATAACTAAAGACGGCGAGCTGCTTGTAAAAGAGGGGAATTACCAGTACAACATAAACAAGCTTGTCAAAAAATACGGCACATCCCTTGAGATAATATTTCCAGATATAATCGAGAAGCGCCTCACTAATCTCATTGAGATGTTCAACAAATACATAAAATTCTACGGCTACAAGGGCAAATTCCACTACAATTACCCGATGAAAGTCAACCAGAACAAGGAAGTGGTCCTTGCCATGATAAGCGCGGGCGCAAACATAGAAGTCGGCTCGATGAATGAGCTCTGGCTTGTGAAACAGCTCTGGGAGCAGGAGCAGTTCAATGAGAAAATCCGCGTGCTCTGCAATGGCCCAAAGACAATTGACTATGTGAACCTGATTTCCGAGCTAAGGGAGGAAGGGCTGAACATTGTTCCGATAATCGAGGACAAGAACGAATATCTTGCGCTGAAAATATTCAAGGGAAACGTAGGCATACGCGTGAATCTTGATGTCAAGGTAAGCTCGCGCTGGGACAAAAAGGTCGACAGGTTCGGGCTTGAGCCGGATGAGATACTGTCTCTTGGGAAAATCAAAAACCTCAAGTTATTGCATTATCACATTGGCTCCCAAATTGAGCGCTCAGAAGATGTCTTAAAGCCATTCCGGAAAGCCGCTGAACTATTCGCTAAATTGAAGGCGATAAACCCATCGCTTGATACAATAGATATAGGCGGCGGATTAAGCGTGCCTTATGACAAGAAAAAGACATATTCAGTTGACAATGTTATCAAGCGAATCATCGGATTCATCAAAAAGTTCTCGGAAAATAAAACCATCTCTCCTCCGGACATCATAGTTGAGTGGGGCCGCTACATTGTCGCGCCTTCACAGATAACTCTTTACAAGGTAGTTTTTGAGAAGCCTATAGTAAAAAGCGTTGCGCATCGATGGTATATTATCGACGGCAGCTTCATGAACGACCTTCTTGACACATGGGCAATACACCAGAAGTGGCATGTTGTTCCCATCAATTATATGAAAAACTCAAAGCTTGCACGCGTGTGGCTTGCCGGAATGTCTTGTGATTCCGACGACAAGTACACTGCCGGAGGAAGCTATCTTTCTTTGCCGAAATTCGAGGACTTAAACGGAGAGCCTCTTTCTATTGCAATTTTTGACACTGGCGCGTATCAGGACCCTCTCGCATCGCATCACTGCCTCCTATCATCGCCTGCAAAAATCATTGTGCAGGACGGACAAATTACTGTTGCAAGAAAGCGCGAAACAGCAAAAGACGTGGGCAAATTGTTCGGCTGGTAAATAATTCATTTCCGCTTCTTAATCGCGTCAGTAAGTTCTTTATGCATTTCTGCATATTCCTTTAAAGAAATCTCGCGCAAATTCATAGGTTCATTGCGAAGCATTATGAATCTTTTCCCTGACCCATTTCACAAACTTTTTCGCGCCGGCTATATCTTTTTTAGCAACGCTCTTTGAAGTCTGGACAGAACGGTAGCCGTACAGATGGCGTTCGTCAAGAAGCGTTTTTAATATTAGCGACTGATTCTCATTTATCTTTATGCCGGCTTTTTTATGGACTATGAGCGCTTCAGAATGATCTCCTGATGCCTTTTCTTCTATGAAAAATATTGTAAACGCGTCATTTGCAGCGATTACAGAGTCTCCTGAATCGATAACTGCCGATTTAAATCGCCCCTTTGCAATATTGTCTTCTGCGGATTCAAGAAATTCTGCGGCGTCTTTCATCCTCTGAATTGAGTTTTCTTTTGGCTCTTGCCTCATTTTATCAGCTCCTCCAAATTTTTGCCTTTTATAACCGTTCCTGTTCCAAATATGCTTACGATAGAAGGTTCTTTATTAAAATAGAGCTTTTTGAACTCTTTTCCATCTAATACATCAATTGTGAGCATAGTGCCATTCTCAAGAAATTCTTGAGATATTTTATTCGAAATAAGCCTGCATTTTTCCTCTAGTGCCTTGCTTTTTATAATTACCATAACGTCAATATCGCTTTCAAGGCGCTCGGATCCTTTGGCATATGAGCCGTAAAGTATTATTGAAGAAGCAATATCTTCAGAAAACGGATGGATTATCCTTTTTTTGATATTTTTGAATAATTCCTCTTCTATTTTTAAAATCGGCAGAATAGCTTCTTTTACAAAAATATTTTCTTCATTTAATTGGAATAGCTTTATTTTACCTTTTTTGTTAACTATCACGACATTTTCCTTTTCTAATCTACTCACTATTCTTGAGACCGCCCCTTTATTTAGGGCCATATCTTTTGAAAGTTCTGATATATTGAACTGCCAGCCAGTATGTTTTGACAGCTTTTTCAGAACTTTTATCCGTCCTTTACTTCCAAATAGATTTTCAATAAGTTGCATATTTGCAACACCTGTTTCACTTTTACAACTATTAAGTTCGTAAGTTTATAAAGAAATTGCCTAAAATTTGCGCATCCGTTCGCGAACTCTGTTCACTTGCGTTCTCAGCTTTTGAGGACTCCTTCAATTCCTCAAAATTCGTTCGCTCTCGGCTTTTTCAACCATTCACAAACGTTATCGGGTTGAAA